>JAHBYH010000003.1:0-70000 GCA_019636055.1 Candidatus Paracaedibacteraceae bacterium | reverse complement strand
TTCTCAAGACTTGCTGCAAACTGTAAAATCTCATCAGGACCATACTCAGACGATGGAATAATGCGCGTTACAGATGGACGCCCATAGGTTAAGGTTCCTGTTTTATCAAAAATGGCCGTTTTACAAAGCGGCAATTGTTCTAAAGCAACAGAGTTACGAACAACAATCCCCCGCTCTGCTGCCATCGAAATCGCACTGATAATCGTAATAGGGATAGCAATCAGTAACGGACAAGGGGTCGCAATAATAATAACAGCCAGAAATCGGATACTATCCCCTGTTAAATACCACGCTAAAAAAGCAATAATGAGTGCAATTGGCGTAAAATAAGCACCAAGCTTATCAGCGAGTCGGCGCATTCTGGGGCGATGTTGTTCAGCCATTTCCATAACTTGCAGGATTTTAGCATATCGCGATTCCGCATTCTGCTTTGTTGCTCGAATCACAAGCATACTGTCTGCATTAACAGCCCCAGAAATCACGCCTACTCCGGGCGCCTTTGACATCTGATAGGGTTCTCCCGTTAAAAAAGACTCATCCATGGAGCCATGGCCTTCGATAACCACACCATCTACAGGCACAATCGTATGAGGTAAGATGACAACTTCATCCCCGATATGAATATCCTCAACCGCTATTTCTCTGATTTCACCTTTTAGACGAACATTTGCCTGACGAGGCGCTCGATTTGCTAAACGCTTCAAAGCACCCGAAGCTTTGGCTGAAGCATAACGCTCGAGCGCATTCCCCCCCGACAACATTAAAACAACAAGGACCCCAGCCAAATATTCCCCTAACAACAAAGAAACAATAATAGAGATTGCCGCTAGAAGATCAACCCCAAACTCCCCTTTTACAATCTGACGTAGGATGTCGAAAATAAGCGGAACACCGCCAATAAGAACAACACCAATAAGAGGAACATCATTGAAAGCAATCGGAATAATATCAACAATCGTTGCGGGTATACTAAAGTGCAATGCCATAGCAACAAAACATAATGCAACGAAAATCCAGTCTCGATTAACCATTAACCCATCTCCTGACCTGATTATCGTACATCATCAATTATTAAGAGTACGTCAAAAATTAACTATTTTGCCTGCGACATGAAATCGCCTTTTCATATACCCGTCAAAAACCATAGACTAATGCTATGGTTTTAAGATCATGGATTTTTTATGCGTAAATATTTTAAGCACCTTGGCGTTATTATTCTGATAAAGGTTGCTGTTGTAACCCTGATGTCCAATTATATGTTCCCCAAGAACTTACGCATTAAACCCAACGCATCTTTAGTTCAACATCAACTTTTGGATTAGATATGGAAACAGTTGTCGACCTATCACGGTTACAGTTTGCGGCCACCGCCCTGTACCACTTCTTATTTGTCCCGCTAACACTGGGACTTTCCTTCTTGCTTGCCATTATGGAAAGCGTTTACGTCATGACAGGCAAAGAAATTTGGCGCACCATGACAAAATTCTGGGGCGTTCTCTTTGGCATTAACTTTGCCATGGGCGTCGCTACCGGAATCACCATGGAGTTCCAGTTTGGTACTAACTGGGCTTATTACTCTCATTATGTAGGGGACATTTTCGGGTCCTTGCTCGCAATCGAAGGATTGATGGCTTTCTTCCTAGAGGCAACGTTTATTGGTCTATTCTTCTTTGGCTGGAATCGTCTGACCAAAGTCCAGCATTTAGTATGCACATGGCTCTTGGCATTGGGCACTAACTTTTCAGCTCTATGGATCTTAATTGCCAACGCCTGGATGCAAAACCCAGTCGGATCTGCTTTTAACCCTGAGACAATGCGAATGGAACTTACATCGTTCTATGACGTATTCTTTAACCCCGTCGCCCAATCAAAGTTCGTTCATACCGTCAGTGCAGGTTATGTCACAGGCGCCATGTTTGTTTTATCCATCAGTGCATTCTATTTACTTCGAAACCGACACGTCGATCTTGCTAAAAGATCTATCGCTGTTGCTGCAAGCTTTGGTTTAGCCTCAGCCCTGTCTGTTGTTGTCCTTGGAGACGAAAGCGGCTATACCGCCTCTGAAAACCAAAAGATGAAACTGGCCGCCATGGAAGCCATGTGGGAAACTGAACCAGCACCTGCTGGATTTACTATTTTTGGCATTCCGAGTATGACTGACCACACAACGCATGCTGAAATCAAGATTCCATGGGTTCTCGGGTTAATTGCTACCCGTTCCTTAACAGAGCAAGTTCCTGGCATCAACCAGCTTGTTGAAGAATCAAAAGCGAAAATTGCAAGTGGACTCGAGGCATACAAAGCTTTGCAGAAACTTAAGACTGACAAAAATGATCCTATTGCCCAAAAAATATTTGCCGGGAACCAAGCAAATCTTGGTTATGGTTTATTGCTTAAAAAATTCACAACGGACATGACAAAAGTCACAGAAACCGATATAGAAAAAGCAGCAAAATCCACCATACCAAATGTTCCAGTCCTATTCTGGTCATTTAGAATCATGGTTGGCCTTGGCTTTTACTTCATCCTTTTGTTCGCTTGGGCATTTTATCGCTCAACAAAACGCGATGTGGAAAATCACCGTGGATTCTTACGCATGGCTCTCATCAGCCTCCCACTTCCTTGGGTAGCCATTGAATTGGGATGGATCGTCGCCGAATATGGACGTCAGCCTTGGGCGATTGAAGGGGTTTTACCGACATTCCTTGGGGTATCCAGCACTTCTTCAGGACAAGTGCTGTTCTCTCTTCTCGGGTTTGTCTTGTTCTATACCATATTATTAATTGTTGACCTGTACTTGATGCGCAAATACATCAAGATTGGTCCTGAAATTGTCAACCAGAGGTAACATATTATGCCAATTCCATTAGATTACGATACTCTTAAACTTATATGGTGGCTTTTGCTCGGTATTCTCTTGATCGGCTTTGCTATTATGGATGGATTTGACTTAGGGGTTGCTACCCTTTTGCCCATCGTTGGTCAAAAAGATGAAGAACGTCGGATCATCATCAATACCGTTGGCCCCGTTTGGGAAGGGAACCAAGTCTGGTTAATTCTGGGCGCAGGAGCGATTTTTGCTGCTTGGCCAATGATTTATGCTGTCGCTTTTTCCGGGTTCTATATTGCCATGTTTTTGGTCCTAGCAGCCCTCATCATTCGCCCTGTCGGATTTAAATTCCGCAGTAAAATGGACAACCCAACTTGGCGCACAGTTTGGGATTGGGGTCTATTTGTCGGCGGTTTTGTCCCCTCCCTCGTTTTCGGTGTCGCCGTTGGCAATGTCTTGCAAGGTGTTCCTTTTTATATTGATGAGCATATGATGCCCCATTATACAGGAAGCTTTTGGGAACTCTTTACCCCATTCACCCTGATGTGCGGTGTGGTAAGTGCTTCCATGCTAACCCAACACGGAGCTCTTTATCTGGCCATCAAAACAGAAAAGGAGATTTCAACGCGTGCACTAAACATTGTTAACTGGACAACCCTAATGACATTGGCTCTGTTTTCTATAGCCGGGCTATACGCCTCTTCTTTGCTTGAGGGTTATCAAATTACATCAGACTTAATTGCCAATGCACCAGCCAATCCCATGGCAAAATCAGTATCAACAAACTTAGGTTTGTTAATGAAAAATTATGATACTTATCCTTGGATGGTTTCTGCTCCTGCTATTGGTCTTGTCGCAACATTCCTAGCGTGGCATTTAAAAATGAAAGGCGCGTTAAAGTCAGCGTTTGTCATGAACTCGTTTGCAATTCTTGGGATTATATCCACAGCAGGTCTTAGCCTATTCCCATTCATTCTACCATCATCGTACGATCCAAAATCAAGCCTGACTGTCTGGGATGCTTCATCTAGCCACACAACATTATTCATTATGCTTTGTGCAACGGTTATTTTCTTACCAATCATCCTAGGGTATACAACTTGGGCTTACCGCGTTATGTCGGGCAAAGTCACAACAAAAACCCTTAACGATGAAATAAATAGTTATTAGGAGGAACCATGTGGTACTTTTCTTGGGTCTTAGGTTTAGGACTAGCTTGTACATTTGCCATCTTAAATGCCATGTGGCTTGAAATAGATGCAGCAAAAACAAAATAAAATACCCCCCCCGCAAATAGCGGGGGTTTTCTTTACCATCAAAAATAAATACCTATTAGCTACCGGCTGCAAAACTACAAATTTTTTCGTAGCCACATACGTGAGGGAAACCCCCATAAAAAGCAATAAAATTAACTTTTTATTATAAAAAAAGAAATATAATTCAAAAAATGCTTGTAATTCAATTTTTTAGCTCACAAATGATGCTTGTAATTAATACAAGGTGAGCCATCATGATTCTAAGTAAAATTGTATCGAGGGTGATATTAAGTACAACATTGGGAACCTCAGCAAACGCAGCAGACAATTTTTATGACCAAGAAAATACCCCTTTGTCTAAATCATTCAATGCCTATCAAACCCGATCAGTAGAGGAAATAAAAGAACATCTAAAAAAAGTCTTCTAACGGCACGATTTCAGAAAGTGAAGTTGACTTGATTTTAGAACCAACATCCCAACTCTCAATATTTGACAAAGACTTATTCGCGAGAATATCTATACAGAATGTAGCTAAAGGCAATCAATCACTACCAATTGTTGATTGGTGCAAAGCAATGACCGAGTCAGCAAAGAACGACCAGTTTGTATCCCTTGATTTGTCAAACCATCATAAAGCCACATTTCTACTGGGCGTTATGGCCCTGTATGGACTTGGGGATGTGGAAAAAGATCCGTTGACAGCTGCGTTCTATTTTGGTTCATCTCTAAAATCTGATTATGAACCAGCTTTGATTGGATATTGTCATGCTCTCATTCAACAAGGCAATCAAAGGCCTCATTCATCCAATCATAGTGAAGATTACGGTCGTGCTCTCAAGCTTATTAAAAATGCTGCAGACAAAGGATCACATGCTGCATTACATGCCAAAGCCCGCTTACTTAAGACAGGCGTTTGGAATATGCCTCGTAACCCTAAGAAGGCAACAAAAATCCTTAAGCAACTTGTGAAAAGTGGCTATCAGCCCGCCTTAAAAGATTTAGAACCTGTTCAAACTCGATATAGCACAATCTAAAATAGTGCATGATAAACATAAAAAAACCTGCTGTTAGCAGGTTTTTTTATGTTCAACGATTTCAATTTAGCCTTAGAAAACTTAAATTACTCCGAGAGATTTCAAAGATGAGTGACATCCCTTCCCAATAATCACATGATCATGCAAAACAATTCCTAGATCATCTGCAATCCGTTGCATTTTGATCGTTAAGTCAATATCTGCTCGCGATGGTGTGGGATCTCCCGACGGATGATTATGTACAAGAATTAAAGCGGTTGCACCGACTTCTAAAGCCCTTTTCATCACTTCACGTGGATAAATAGGGGTATGATTCACTGTCCCTGTTTGTTGAATCACATCATCTAAAACTTGATTGCGTTGGTCCAGATACAAAATGCGCAATTGTTCCACATCATCAAACGCCATCGTTGCAGTACAATAATCGATGACCTGCTGCCAACTTTGCAGAATATTGACTCGTTTGATTTCTTCGCGCAAACAGCGACCTTGGGTTGCATGGTGTAATTTTAAAATATGAACGACATTATCACCCACCCCTTTTATTTCTTTAAGTAACGTCGGGGAAGCAGCAAAAACCCCTTGAATACTGCCGAATCTCTCGATCAAGTATTTTGCAAGGGGTTTGGTATCTGTCCGCGGGACAGCCTGAAAAAGGACAAGCTCTAATAACTCGTAATCAGCAAAAGAATCAGCACCAACAGTATTAAACTTGTCCTTTAATCGCTGCCGGTGACCTTGATAATGAGGCACATCTGCCTTAGGAGACAGTAAAGATTTCGTAGCCATCTTTGGTGACTCCGATGGAATGTTCAAACTGAGCAGACAAAGATTTATCACGAGTAACCGCAGTCCAACCATCATCCAACATCTTAACGCGCCAATCACCCGCATTAATCATCGGTTCAATCGTAAAGAACATGCCTTCTTGCAGTTCTAAGCCTTTACCCGGTTTTCCATAGTGCATGACATTTGGCGCGCCATGGAAAATTCGCCCAATACCATGACCACAGAAATCACGAACAACAGAATACCCTTGTTTTTCAGCAAATGCCTGAATTGCATGACCAATATCACCCAGAGTTGCCCCAGGGCGTACCACTTCAATCCCGCGCATCATGGCTTCATAGGTTGCATCAATCAACTTGCGTGCTTTTACTCCGGGCTTTCCGGCTGTGTACATACGGCTAGTATCACCATACCAACCGTTCAAGATAACAGTGACATCGATGTTTAGAATATCACCATCCATTAATTTGCGTGATCCGGGAATTCCATGACAAACAACATGATTTAAGGATGTGCAAATCGATTTTGGAAAACCACGATATCCCAAGGGTGCCGGAATGGCACCATGTTGCAGAATAAAATCATGACAGAGCTTATCTAGTTCTTCAGTTGTGATCCCCACTTTAACAAACTGACCAATATAATCTAGGGTTTGCGCAGCTAACTTACCCGCCGCACGCATACCATCAAATCCTTCAGCACCGTGAATTAAGATGGTGTGATCGTCGTATTGTTCTTCATCATGGTCGTGGTCACAGCAACCGTCGTGATGATGATGTTGAGAATGAATCATTGAAACTTAATCCTTTGTTTTTCGTCTTATATTTAATTTAAGGCCTATTAATATTTTTTGCAATCTTTGTGCTAATGAGCAGCCTTCATCGTTCTGCCAGACAAACATGTACGTACTACCTCACGGTCATCAAAAGGTACAATCGTATCTTTAATCAACTGCCCTGTTTCATGCCCTTTGCCAGCAATTAACAACACATCCCCTTGACTTAATCCTGCAATAGCTGTCGCAATTGCGTCTCGGCGATCTCCAACCTCAACAGCTCTCGGGCTTTTTGCCATAATTTGCGCTCGAATAAAGGATGGATCTTCGTGCCTTGGGTTATCATCTGTCACAATAATTACATCAGCCAGGTCATCGGCAATTTTCCCCATTAACGGGCGCTTCAAACTGTCACGATTGCCACCACAGCCAAAAACAACATGAACGCGTGCATTTTTTGCATGCAAACGTAAAGCTTGCAAAGCTCGCATTAAAGCATCTGGGGTATGAGCATAATCCACATAAACAGCCCCGCCCTTATCACTAGAACCAACATATTCCATTCGGCCCCGCGCACTTTGAATCTTTGGCAAAACAGCCAAAACCTCCGGCAGCGCAATCCCTTCACCCACAATCATCCCAATGGCACACAAAATATTTTCAATCTGGAATATTCCTGCAACCGGAACTGTTTGCGTTCCAAAAGATTGCCCAAGATAGGTTAGATCAAATTTAATTTTTCCCGCCTCTAATTGGATTCGGTCAGCAACTAAGTCAGCCTCAGCCCCCACAGCATAGGTCACAACGCGAACAGGTCGATGAGCCAACATCAAAGCCAAAGATTTTCCATACGGGCAACCCACGTTTATCGTCGCAGCCCCATCTTGAGTTAAAACCTCTGTAAACAGCTTAACCTTAGCCTTAAAATACTCTTCCATGCTGCCATGATAGTCGAGATGATCCTGAGTCAGATTTGTAAACCCCGCACTCGTAACTTTAACCTGGTGGAGTCGGTACTGGTCCAACCCATGGCTCGATGCCTCAAAAGCAACATCCGTTACCCCTGCACCAGTCAACTGTTCCAACATCTTGTGCATTGACATCGCATCAGGGGTTGTTAGTTTTGGCACATCAATTTTAGGAATAACAGCGGTATTTGAAGAAAACTCTAATCCAACTGTCCCAAAACTTACGGATTGACGCCCTAGTTCGCCTAAAATTTGCCGTATGAAATTCACGATGGAACTTTTACCATTCGTTCCTGTTACCGCATAAATATGGTCAGGTTGCCTAGGGTACAGTTGAGAAGCGATAACGGATAATGCCTCACGCGCACTGTCTACGGCAATGAGTTGAATGGATGGGAACTGACGTTGCAATTCATCAATCAACGCATGCTCAACTATAATGATAGCTGCCCCGCTAGTAATTGCGACTCGCACATTATCCAGAACCGCATCACACGTAATCGCAACGAAAACATCTCCGGACTGAATAAGTCTGGAATCACTATGCACGTGACTACAGGTCAAGTCTCCCATCTGGGATGTATTTAAGTGTGGCAAAATATCTTTTATTTTCATCAGGTAACCCAAGGGATCGTTGAACTTACTTTAATATACGCAATGTCCACAAAGATGTCGAGCTCACGGAACATAACGCCATAAAAAAGGCTTTAAAATTGCTTTTCTTCATGAAAAATGTTTACAATCCATGAATTTTGATTATTTTTAGCGCTCTTTTATGAAAAACAATTTACCCCCCGCTTCTCATGAATTTTAATTATAGAACTCCCCCACAAATACAATCTCGGCCGTACCTGACATATAAACACGCCCATCACTCACAGTAATTGTTAAATCGCCCCCGGATTGACTTACCAGAACAGCACTCTCTTGCCCAAAGTGAATTGCCGCGGCTGCCACAGCACAGGCGGCAGTACCACAAGCACCAGTATAACCGCTCCCCCTTTCCCACGTCATCAGCCGAACGCCTGTATCCGTCATCTGAGCCAAAGACACATTTTCATGGGGATATGGCTTCGCCACAGCCTCTAAGTCATAAGCATCAAGTCGATCAACAAAGGCAATCCGATGAGGATTCCCAACATCAGCCAGAATCCAAAAGGATGAATCAAGAGAACCATGACCATGACTCGCATCTATACGGCAGACACCCATATCAATGGTGATGATCTCCTTTTGCACGACACAATGTAAATCTCGATCTTGGGTCTTTAGTATAATTTTGCCATCGCTACACAAGAGTTTTGCCAAAGCGCGGCTACCATTACCACAAGCACCAGCCACGCTTCCATCAGCATTGTAAAATTGAATATTCACGTTACGCTCAAATATCTTTTGATAAAAAATCACCTGATCACAACCAACCCCCAATCGGCGATGCGCTAACTTTTGGATGACTCCGATTGGTTGGGGCTGTCCTTCAAGGATAACAAAATCATTCCCCAGAGCTTGGGCTTTTGTAAATTTAAGCGGTTGTGTCATCATAGCCTCTCATCCAATTTCCAACAGGAAAGCCATCTTGTCGGTCTGTCATATGCAAGGTAAACGCATGCCGTGATTGACCCGATGTATTCGGCTTACTCGCATGAGGCAGCAATCCATGCAACACAATAACAGTCCCTTTTTTAACCTCAAGAGGCATCGCGGCATCTAAGTCATACGGCGTAACATCCAGCGTTGCAAAAGTGAGCGAATCATCATCATGACGCATAAATTTCTGACGAAGCGGCCCTTTATGACCACGCGGAATTACCCACAAACACCCATTATCCAAAGTTGCATCTTCCAAAGCAAACCATAATCCCACAACAGGTTTTCCATTGGTGTGCAAAAATGTAGAATCTTGGTGCATTGCCACTTCCCCACCGATCCGAGCCTGCTTAAAAATATACATAGACTGACGAATAACGGGATCTAAATAGCCAAGGTTGACCATCAACGATCTGAGTCGATCATGGCAACAAAACTCATTAAACACAGGATCTTTATCGTGTAGGGCGTGACTCACTTTATTTAAGGATTCACGAATAGAATAAAGCAACCCGTCTTCACCCAAGGCATCTTTTTCAAAGAAATAATAAATCTCATCTGCAGATTCTAAAAAATAACGATCCTGCGTATGCTCATGAGTTAACGTTGAAAAAACAGAGGTTACTTGCTCTGTTTGAGCAAATTCATCCACTAACTCACCCATTCTCGCCATCAAACAGTCACAATCTTCAGATGGTATAAAATCGGGTAAAATCAAATATCCATTGTCGTGAAACTGATCCAATAGGGCGTTATGATGGTTTACTTGTAACGGTTTCATTATCCCCCTCTTCAAACCTTGACAAAATCATTCATCGGGCGCATAGTTAAGTCATGATTAAATTGTACACATCATTTACATCCTCTACAACTACATCCGCCTGAGGCGGACATATTCTTATACCCAAAAATTACATTGCAAATAATCCATAAAATACCCACCTCCTAGATATCAGGGGAGAAATTGAAATGAACATTTTTAAAAGTTTACCAGCCCAACTTGTCATCTGCGTCATTGCAGCTTATTTGGCAGCAGATTTTGCCACCCCAACTCATGCCTCATACGCCTATAGCCTCAGCTGTGTCCTCAAAGATTTTCTGATGATGTTACTCCCCTTTGTCATCATTAGCTATATGGGATCAGCCATTTTATCCCTAGAACAAAAAGCACCCCTGTTAATTATTGCGGTCTTGACTCTTGTTTGTGTATCGAACATGTTGGCCACCTTTGTGTCCTATGGTGTCAGTTTGGCAGCCCTACCGTTTGTGACTCAAGGTAAAATGATTCAACTTTCAGGAGCCACGGAAACCATCAACTCCCTATTATCCACCCCCTTCCCCGTACTCTTGGAACCAAAATGGGCTATGATTGTCGGATCAGTTTACGGTCTAACACTAAGTATTCGCCCTTATGAACCGGGTCGCCAAATCATCTTTAAGCTTCGTGATTTAGTCACTAAAATCTTGCAAAAATCATTTATCCCGCTCCTTCCTGTTTATGTTTTTGGATTCGTCCTGAAAATGCAAATGGAAGGAAGTCTTAGCATTTTATTCCAATCCGGCGGGCAAATTATTGCCCTAATGATCAGCTTGATCGTGATTTACATCGGTTTAATGTATGCTATCGCTGCAAATTTTGTCCCGAACCGTTTTGCAACGTATATTCGTAACATGTTCCCTGCAGCCTTTACTGGCTTTACAACTATGTCAAGTGCCGCCACCATGCCTGTTACATTGGATGCCACAGAAAAAAACATGAACGATAAAAGCTACTCACAGCTTGTCATTCCGGCAACGGTTAACATCCATTTAGTCGGAGATGCACTGGGCATTCCACTGCTCGGCCTTGCGACACTCCAACTATCAGGCCTTCCAATGCCAGACCTACCCAGCTTTGCAATCTTTGCCGGATTCTTTTGTGTTGCTAAGTTTTCAACAGCAGGAATTCCTGGTGGTGGGATTCTGGTTCTGCTACCAACACTCCAAAGCCATCTTGGCCTCACAGAAGAAATGCTCGGCTTTGTCACGACGCTCTACATCTTACAAGACAGTATCTTTACCGGATCAAATGTTGCTGGAAATGGTGCATTTGCCCTGCTCAGCCATAAGATCATGAAAGCCCTCGGCCTTGTTGGAAATGTCAAACAACAGGAAGACGTCCAACTCGAAGCAGCATAGTTAATAAGGTGCGCTTACCGACACTAACGTTAAGCGCACTTTGTTATTTTTCATTATTAACCTGTTTTTTATAGAGTTCCTTCACACTCTGTGGAGCAATGGTCGACAAGGGATTTGCCGATATCACAGGATTTTGACGTTTTCCCGTCAGGTTAAATGCTGTGGCAAAAACGCCCCGACTCTTTCCACCACCGAGTACTTGCCCCACCAGCGGGATATTAGCCAATATCACATTCAAACTATTAATAGGATAGAGCTCACCTTCAATGGCAATATTATCAGTTAATAGGTTGACTGTGCCATCTAAGGTCAAGGCAATTGATGAACCCGAAGCATGAATATCTTTTAGAATTACCTTATCATTCCCCCACTCTAAATGCCCTATGGTATTAGAAAAGCTAACGCCTTGCCCTGTCAATGTCCGCATAATCCCATCCAAAGACGACAAAGACAAGATCTGAGCCAATAGGGGAGCCTTGATAACAACGAAATCACGCAAGTCGATCTCAGCTTTAAATACTTTGTGTCCCGGCTTACCAGACAATTGCCCAACTAAATTAAGCGTTCCTCCTTCAAAATCGCTGTTTGGCATAAAATAATCCAAAACATCACCTGCCTTATGGCACAACAATGTAATATGTTTAATACCGCTCTTCTCCGGAGTCACAAAAACCTCAAGAACACCCGGTTTGTCTGACATTAACTTTAACGAGGTCAAGTCACCTTTTGAGTGTGTCACCCTCAGATTAACCTGACCAAAAGTCAATTTCTGGCTCAACTGAAGTTGCTCAATTTTTAAATCAGTATCAATAGAATACGGCGATTCCCCTGCATCAGAATTATAATGGTGGTAAACATGATCCAAATCAAGAGCCTGCAATCTCCCAGCAATCCCGAGATGGTTATCTTGGATTATAACCTTACCTTGGCCTTGAATCCCTCCTGCTGTGGCAGACTGGATCGTAATTTCTTGCGCACCTTTCGCCGCTAACTTTGCAGCCCCATGAGCCATAGCTGCCCCAAATTTCAATTCCCAGTCAGATAATGTCACACCGTCATCGTTGTAAAACCCATTAAAAATCAGCTTACCAGGTTCTTTGGCTTCCTTGATAAAAAGCGCCATCGGAATATCGTATGCAACTTTACTCAGATCAACAGCCCCTGAAAGTTTCCCATTGATTAAAGACACCCAAAACGCGCCAAACCGTGGGTCATGGAGCGCATCCTTTCCATTTATCGTCAGTTTACGGTCGTTACTGTTAAAGCTTTTAAACGCCACAATTTCTGACGGATGACGGGATACCAAAGCCGTTCCTTTAAGATTCAATTGTTCGTTTGTTGTCTCAAGTTTTAACAGTCCTCCCTCCATAATTCGCCCTAATTTTCCATGAATCACAGAGGCATTTTTAATAACAGAAACCGAATCAACTTTCACATCCTTGAGTTTGCTATCATCATCTAACGGAAAAGATAACTTTAAATGCGTCTCAGCTTGCCCTTCAAATAATTTAGGATCTACCCCTAATTTTTGCGTTAGCTCTAACGGTTTTTGTGAAATCAAATTGAGAGCAGGTTTAAGTTCGCCATTAACCTTAAGATCAATATCCATGTGCCCATGCTCTTGATCCAATTGACTGATATCCAGATGCGCATCCTTAACAGCCATACCATCGCACGTCCCATGAGCATCAATAATAAAATTAGATTTCGTGTAGCGACAATGCCCCGAAGTATCGACAACCTTAGGCAGATTGCCAAGGTAAGCCACATCCACCCCCTTAGCATCAATATCCCCTGAAAGTTCTTTGATTGTTAGAGCAGGCACATCACCAACATGCAAAGTCGCCTTCATCTGGATCGTTGCGTTTTCAGCCTCGCCTTTTGATAAATTAGTCGTTACCCATTCTCGAGCATCCTTAGCTAACCCATGGGGCCAGTAAACCTTGATTAAATCAACAGGCAGACGATCAAGATTCCCTTGAAGTGACAAAGAAACATCTTGCCCAGCCTGCAAAGCTGTTAAGATGGAATGCCCACGAAGTGCTCCTGACAGTTGAGCAAAAGCATCTGCAGTTCGCACGGTTAACTGGGTAAGTTTAATCTTTGATGGCGTCAAGTTTACCTCAAATTTAGCATGCTGAATCGGTGTTTTATTGGGATAGTACGGGGGGAAGATAATCTCCCCGGAACCAACCGTTGCCTTGATAACACCGCGTGTTATTTCATGGCCATTATAATCAGCAGAAATAACTAATGTTGTTGGGCAATCGATCCCCTTCAACACTGCGAACATAGGATCAAGGTCAGCCAAATCCGGAAATGAAACATCTAAAAAATTCACTTTGACTGTAGCTCTTGGCAAATTCAACAAAAGCTCAAACTCACCAGATAGGGCCACCTTGTCATCATGAGCAACCTTAACATGGCGTGCTGCAACATGTTTAATCCGGGTTTCCCCCAACAACAAAGCACTTGCGCTAACCCCAAGGATTAGATTCGACACATCAACCCGACGCACATCATCATGCATCGAAACAGCCCGAACACGGAGTGAAAAAGGATAAAAAACACCCCCCCACTCAATATGATCAAGACTGACATTGGCTGATTTAATTCCTAGTTTTTCTAATGATTCCAGAAATTCCTGTTCAACATTCTGCTTAACTGTTTCGGATGCCAAATAGGCATTGAGAAAAGCGCTGCCTCCCAAAATAACACCAAAAAAAATAACAGCAAAGTATCTAAATATTTTCATACAGTTAGCAAGCAAGAGAAATTAATAATGGTTAAAACAGCCAAAAATTAACCCATTCTTTAGAAAATTGGGTTATCATGGACTTGTATTTATCATAATCCTATTGGAGACATAAAATGAAGTTAAAGTTATTTGCATTAACAGCTTTGTCATTCGCATTAGCTGCTTGCTGGGGTGAAAAGAAAGAAGAAGCTGCAGCACCAAAGGCTGAAGAACACAAAGCCGCTGAAGCTCCAAAAGCTGTGGAACATAAAGCTGAAGAACACAAAGCTGCAGAAGCACCAAAAACTGCTGAAGCTACTGAACATAAGGCTGAAGAGCACAAAACAGAAGAAGCGCCAAAAGCTGAAGAACACAAAGCTCACTAAGTTTTTTTAGTTCTTAATAAAAACGCGGCATTTTTGTCGCGTTTTCTATTATCCTCTTGTATTCCGCAACAGAACAACTACCCTTATTTACGAAGATGATAAAATAGTCTAAAGTATTGGTTGATATGACAAAAGAGAAAGCAAAAAAAGTGATTATAGCGATTGATGGCCCTTCGGGTGCCGGCAAAGGGACTGTTGCCCATTATTTAGCGGATACGTTTAATCTCAAGATTTTAGATACAGGCTTGCTATATCGTGTTCTGGCTAAACTTACGCTCGCTAAGGGATTCAACGAAACAATGACCGAGGCGATCATTGAACTGGCTAAGGTTGTTAAGATTGAAGATGTTAATCAAGCAGGGTTACGGGACGAAACCGTTGCTGCCATGGCATCTAAGATTGCAGCAATCCCTCAGGTACGCGAAATTCTGAATACATTGCAACGTAATTTTGCCTATGGCGACCCAGGTGAACAAGCAGGTGTCATTTTAGATGGGCGCGATATAGGCACCGTCATTTGCCCGGATGCAGACTGCAAAATTTATCTAACAGCGGATCAAGAAATCCGCGCCGTACGTCGCATGAAACAAGAGGGCAATATCTGCCAAATTGAAGTTCAGCGATTGATGTCTGAACGTGACAAACGTGATTCAACTCGTCAAAGTGCTCCGTTAAATGCTGCTGATGATGCGTATATCATTGATACAACACATTTAACTATTGACGAAGTGTGTCAAAAAGCCTCATATTATGTACAAAAATCATGCTTACCAGGCACATTAACTGCTTAGCGTGTTTTTTATCTCTCTGCCTGATGGTCGGGCATAGAGTATATTAACTCTAACCCCTTGTATGCTGCGCTTTGTCGTAAATTCAATCATATAAGGTTTTAAGGAAAAAAATGTCTAATACATCCGCTGCAAAATCCCCCGCAAAAGAAAACTTTGCTGATCTTCTCGAAGAATCCCTGCGTGGTCGCTCCTCATTCGAAGGTAGTGTTGTTAAGGGATATGTTTTATCTGTTGATTCAGATTTCGTTACAGTTGACGTTGGTCTAAAATCCGAAGGTCGCATTCCACTGCGCGAATTCGCAGGCCCAGGTCGCGCTCCGGAAATTAAAGCTGGTGATTTTATTGATGTGTTCGTTGAACGCATGGAAGATAAAAACGGTTGTGCAGTTCTCAGCGTTGAAAAAGCTCGTCGTGAAGCTGCTTGGGGTGAACTTGAAAAAGCATCCATCACCGGTGAATTGGTTAACGGTGTCATTTTTGGCAAAGTTAAAGGTGGTTTTGCTGTTGATCTTGAAGGCGCAGTTGCATTCTTGCCTGGTAGCCAAGTTGATGTTCGCCCAATCCGCGACATCACACCATTGATGAATATTGCCCAACCATTCAAAATCTTGAAGATGGACAAATTGCGCAGCAATATCGTTGTCTCCCGCCGTGCAGTTCTTGAAGATAACCGCTCTGAACAACGCGCTGAATTGGTTTCAAACCTATCCGAAGGTCAAGTTCTTGAAGGTATCGTTAAAAACATTACAGATTACGGTGCATTCGTTGATTTGGGTGGGGTTGATGGTCTTCTTCACGTTACCGACATTTCTTGGCGTCGTATTAACCACCCAAGCGACATGCTCAAGGTTGGTGAAACCGTTCAAGTTCAAGTCATTCGTTTTAACCGCGACACACAACGCATTTCTTTGGGCATGAAACAACTTGAAGCTGATCCGTGGAAAGGTGTTGAAGAACGCTATGTTCCTGGTTCACGTCACAAAGGTAAGATCACCAATATCGCTGATTACGGCGCATTCGTTGAACTCGAACCGGCTGTTGAAGGTTTGATCTATGTTACAGAAATGAGCTGGACAAAGAAAAACGTTCACCCATCAAAGATTTTGACACAAAACCAAGAAGTTGAAGTTCAAGTTCTTGAAGTTGACATGACAAAACGTCGTATCTCTTTGGGTCTAAAACAATGCTCTGAAAACCCATGGGTTCGTTTTGCTGAGAAATTCCCAATCGGAAGCATCCTAGAAGGAGAAATCAAGAACATCACCGAATTTGGTATGTTTGTTGGCGTTGACGAAGAAATTGATGGTATGGTTCACATGACCGATGTTTCTTGGGATAACAATGATTCTTCTGAATTCAAGAAGGGTGATGTTATTAAAGTTAAGGTTTTGGATGTTGATGCCGAAAAAGAACGTATTTCTTTGGGTATTAAACAGCTGAACGACGATCCTTATGCTGCTGCAGCCGAAGGTTTGAAAAAAGGAACGGTTGTAACAGGTACAGTGACCGAAGTTCACGATAAAGGTATCGAAGTTGCTCTTGAATCTGGTCTAACCGGGTCCATCAAAAAAGCTGACTTATCCCGTGAACGCAGCGAACAACGCCCAGACCGTTTTGCCGTTGGTGAAAAAGTTGACGCGATGGTTCTGTCCATGGATCGTTCAGGTCGCAAAGCGAACTTGTCTATTAAGGCACGTGAGCTTGACGAAGAAAAGCAAGCTATGTCTGAATTTGGTTCAGCCGACAGCGGCGCTTCTTTGGGCGACATCTTGGGTGAAGCCATGAACAAAGCTAAGAAGACAACAAAGTCTAAAAAAGCTGAGTAAGTGTTGAGGGATTTCCCCCAACACACTACTAAAAAATCCCTGTTTTTTCAGGGATTTTTTTTATTTGTAAAAAACAAAAATATTAGCCCTTCTGTTTTCTCAACGGATGATGATGATTCACAAGATCAATGATTCGGTCTGCTGTCAGATGTGTATAAATCTGAGTTGTTGCAATATCAGCATGTCCCAACAATTTTTGAATTGTTAAAAGGTCAGCCCCTCCAGATAAAAGATGAGTCGCAAACGCATGGCGAATTCCGTGCGGTGTTACAAGGGATGGATCTAAATTTGCCGCCACAGCCAATTCTTTTAAGAGTTGAAAAAAACGAATACGAGTTAAATGACCTTCTTTTGATGAAGAAGGAAACAAATAAACGTCACTTCGATAATTTTTCTCACTGATAAAATCATCTCGAACTTTAAGATAATCGATAAGAGCGATAACAGCGGGTTCAGCCAAAGGGACAAGACGTTCACGTCCCCCTTTTCCTTTGATATGAAGCACTTGCAATCCCGATATCTTATCAACGTTTTTAGGGAGAACAGTCAAAGGAAGACCAACTAATTCTGAGACACGCATCCCACTAGAATACATAATTTCCAACATCGCATACAAGCGAATGCCTGCAGAATCACGGCGCTGCGAAGCTGTAATCAAAAGTTTATCGACATCGGCAACGGACAAGACGGTTGGTAAAGATCGCCGTGTTTTTGGGGATTCAGTTGTGAATGTCGGGTCTTTATCAACGATTGATTCTGACATCAAAAACCGAAAAAACTGCCGCAAACAAGATAGTCGACGTGCCTGCGTTGACGCTGTAACGTTCTGATTAGCCAGAGTTCCAAGATAAATTTGAATGTCATCTGCCCCAATAGTCTCAGCTGGTTTTTGCAGCGTCTTAAAAAAATCTTTGAGATCACGACCGTATGCTAACAGCGTATTTTTAGCAGAAGCATGTTCGGCTGCTTGCGCCTCGAGAAACCGCTCAACGAGATTCTGACTTGGAACGACGGGTGTGTCGGCTTTCGGCGATTTGGTCATAAAAATTTTGTTCCTGTTTATTCAATTTCTTTTGATGCGCAGACGCTTCACGCTCTTGAGCTATTTCAAGTTTTTTGCTTTCTTGGAAATGATACCTGACCCCATCCAAAAATTCTTCAATTTTATTGTCTAAGACTGTAATATCCTTTTGCAAACGTTCTAGCGTTTCTCGGGTATAAGCACCATACACAGGCATGGTGATTGACTCAACAGGATTATTGGCTGCCACTTCTGCTTCTCTGCGTTCATTATCACGCATTTGATCAACTTGAGAAGCCAAGGTTGCCCGCTGATCTTGCAATTTTGCCAATTGCAACCGTAACTGATCCAATTCTAGGCCAACTAATTTCCCCAGAAATTCATATGTCTTTTCCCGTTTCGTCATATCGATTCCTTTGTCTGCAGGGTCTTCTCTTATCCTAACCGATGATCTCCTTGAGCAAGGCAAAGCTATCATCCAAATCAAAGTGTTCTTTATGATGCTGACCTAGAAATGCCATCAGTTTTGGATTCATTTCGATTGCATTATCAACCTGCGGATTGCTGCCAGAGCGATAAGCACCAAGACGAATCATATCGGCCATATCGTCAAAGGCTGATAGATATTGTCGTGCCTGAATGACCAGGCTTTGCTCCTCAGGACTGTGGCATGCCGGCACCATACGAGAAAGACTCTTTAATATATTAATCGCCGGATAATGCCCACGCTCAGCAATTGCTCTTTCCAGAACAATATGCCCATCTAATATGCCACGCACGGCATCCGCAATCGGTTCATTATGATCATCCCCATCAACCAACACAGTGAAAAAAGCGGTGATATCGCCTTCATTTGTCCCTGGCCCGGCTCGCTCTAAAACTTTGGCTAATTCAACAAAAACACTTGGCGTATAGCCTTTGGTTGTGGGTGGCTCCCCTGTCGATAAACCGATCTCACGTTGTGCCATAGCAAGACGTGTCACGCTATCCATCAAACAAAGAACTGACTTTCCTTGATCGCGGAAATATTCCGCAACAGCCATGGTTGTATAAGCAGCCCGACGCCGCATCAACGGGGACTCATCGGATGTTGCAACAATCATCACACTCTTTGCTAACCCTTCAGTCCCCAATGTATCCTCAATAAACTCGCGAACTTCACGCCCTCGTTCACCGATTAAGCCAATAACGCAAACATCACAATCTGTATACCGTGCTAACATCGACATTAACATGGATTTGCCAACCCCAGATCCCGCGAATATTCCCATACGCTGACCTCGACACACCGTCAGAAACGTATTAATTGCTTTAAGGCCAACACCTATTCTTTGATGAACCTTATGACGTTGGTGGGCTGGTGGCGGTGTTCCACGAACAGGGACGTTGACAGGCCCTTGAGGCAAAATCCCCACTTGATCGACTGCTTCCCCCAAACCATTTAAAACGCGTCCCATCCATTCGTCACACGGATTCAAATAGGTTTCATGTAAGTCAAAATCAACACGTGCCCCCGGACGAATCCCTTCAAGTCCACCATAGGGCATAACCAAAACTGTTGAATCTTCAAATCCGACAATTTCCCCCAGTCGAATCCCTTCTGCCGCTGCAATCGTACACTGCATACCGACACTGATTTGGTTATTAGCCCCAGAAACTTTAATCAATAATCCTTGGACAGATTTGACCTCACCATAAATGACAATGGTTGGTATTTTTTCGACTAATTTTGAAATAGTTAACAAAGACATAATAAAAAATCTTTCGAGCATAAACCCGCACTTTAGCTTAAGGTTAACACAAAATGCAATCTACTTGTTAAATTTTTATTAAAAATATATAAAAATCCGTTAGTTATTTTTAAATTATTTGATACCATTAAAGTATGACCTATGTCGAGAGTGGAGAAGGCATCATGAGAATACTATTAATAGAAGACGATTCAGCAACATCAAAAACCCTTCAGGTAATGTTAAAAAATGAAGGTTTTGTTTGTGACACAACTGATTTAGGTGAAGACGGCCTTGAGATTGGCAAGTTATATGAATATGATTTAATTATTCTTGATTTGATGCTTCCTGACATGGATGGCTATGAAGTCCTTAAAAGACTCCGTGCATCAAACGTTAAAACACCAACATTGATCTTGTCCGGATTAAAAGAAATTGATGACAAGGTTAAAGCTCTTGGTTTTGGTGCTGATGACTACATCACAAAACCATTCAATAAATCTGAACTTCTCGCACGTATCCATGCTATTATTCGCCGTTCTCACGGTCACTCTGATTCCGTCATCAAAACGGGCCGCTTGACAGTCAACCTTCGCCAACACATGGTAACTGTTGACGATAAAATCGTTCACTTGACAGGTAAAGAATATGCGATTCTTGAGCTCCTATCCTTACGCAAAGGAACAACGCTAACAAAAGAAGCATTCCTAAACCATCTTTATGGTGGCATTGATGAGCCTGAGTTGAAAATTATCGACGTGTTTATTTGTAAACTCCGCCGTAAATTGGCCGAAGCACTTGACGGAGAAGATTGCATTGAAACCGTTTGGGGCCGTGGCTATGTTTTGCGCGACCCACAACCAAAGAGCATGGATAGCCGTCACAACAAGCCAATCACCGGTTCTGAAATGCCCTCTAAACAAAAACCCGAACTTGACTCTAAACTGAGCGCGACAAGCTATCGGTAACGAGAAAAAATAAACATACACCTTAAGAAGGGGCTAATTCCAGCCCCTTTTTTGATTATATAGCTAAATAATTTTAATTTGGTTATAAAAACAAGGAACGAAGCGTAAAAAGAGTTCGTGAATGATGCCCTTTGCATAGCCGACTTATAACGAATCGGCTATACTTTATAGAAAAAAAGTTCTTGCGCGTTATAATCATTATTTAAATCAGCCATCATATGATATGTTTAGCAGGAATATAATTAATCCCTTATTTATAAATAGTTTTTTTGCTTTTCCATCAGATAAAAATTCAGAATTTTTTAGGGAGCTACAAAATGGAAGAATATAATATCTTTAGCCGACATCTAGAAAAATTAAAATCTTGTCAGAACTGTGCATCAAGTCTGCCCCTCGGGGCCAATCCCGTGGTGCAACTCTCTCCGCGAGCAAAAATACTGATTATTGGACAAGCTCCGGGAACTAAAGCGCATCAAACGAACGCACCATTTAATGATGCAAGCGGAGACCGTTTACGATTATGGCTAAAAATGACCCGAGAACAATTTTATAACGCAGACAACATTGCTCTTATGCCGATGGGGTTTTGCTATCCAGGACGTAATCCTAAGGGAGGTGACCTACCACCACTGACGGCTTGCGCGCCGCTTTGGCATGAAGCAACCCTCAAACACCTACCGAATATCCAATTGATACTTCTTGTTGGCCAATATGCTCAAGCCTATTATTTAAAGAATAACCGTAAGAAGACGCTGACAGAAACCGTCAAATCTTGGCAAGAGTTTTTACCAACATACTTTCCCCTGCCTCATCCGAGCTGGAGAAATAACGGTTGGCGTAAAACTAACCCTTGGTTTGAAACAGATCTTTTACCTGAATTACAACACAGAGTGTGGTCAATTTTAGAAGCATAATTCAAATTAGTTTCCCCTAAAAAATATGGGGCAGACACCCCACCGTTATTAAGAATGTGAGGGATACGCTCTTAACTAGAGCGACTATAGTTCATATGTTTTAATGGCAATTCCTGTGCAACATGATCAAGTGCTAAGGTCAGATAATGAATGGTATTTTCTGGCACATTTGTCAGATCAAACCATTCCCAGTCCCCTAGTTTATCAGGCTCACAATTTGTGATTTGCCCATCCCATTTTCTAATCGTATAGAAATAATCCACATTTCCACGGTCAAGACGCCGATACATCATAAGACTCAAATTTAAATCGTCCGGCGTTATCATAATACCAGCTTCTTCTTGAGCTTCTCTAATGATTGCTTCCTCGGGCGTCTCGCCTTCCTCGACATGCCCGGAGATCATTGCATAATAACCATTCATCCACGGCGTATTCCGACGCACCCCTAAAACTGTCTTATTATCTTTCAAAGGGATTAAATAAACGGATGGAACAACAGTATAACGGGACATGCGACAAACTTCTATATTATGATACTACCAAGATCATAAACAACTTTAAAAATAGCGTCAAACACCTATTTTTGAAGAATATAACTCAATAAAAACATAAAACGCTAAAAGATTAAACTATAGCAAATTAATTTCCTTGATTTTACAAACAATGACACCTATCTGAGATTAGAGCGACATTTAATGTGCAAAATAATAGTCTATTAGAGCTAAATTAAAAATGATGAATACAAAATACATAAAAAATATTCTTGCCGGTGTATCTATGATAATAATAACACACGCGGCCGACCCTCTGACTTTGCAACAACATACCCCAACAGAAATACAAGTTCTCGAGAAACTTCAACCTGAAGTTAGAAGTTTAGGGCAATCCCTCAGTGTTTTTCAAGATCACTTAAAAATAGACCATATTAGCATCCTGAGTTCCGACACTGAGTTATCCTACCAAGCAATTACCAAGGCTATTAATGTCATTTTAGCCCATGCTTTGGATTATGCACTTGACCTTGAGAAAGCAAAGTATCTTAGAGGGATACACTTAGTATCAGGAAAACCTGTAGACTATAACGCAAAAGAATCTGCCTTTAACTCACTTTTAGAAATGCTAAAGTTAATTCGCGACATCCAAGATAGATTGGTAAAAACCTTTGGTTCCGACAACAATGATGAATCAGTTCGTCTTCGCCGCCAACTGGATGGAGCTGTGAAATTTGATATGCTTATTCAGAATCAAACTAGTTTCTCACAATCTGAGTTATTAGCTATCGATTTTCTAAGAGACAGGGTACGAAACTCAAAATCCAGCACATCCAGTAGCAGCGAAAGTGAGAGTTCGTCCTCAAGATCATCAACGCCGCCAAAACCACAATCAGAGCCAAGCTCACCCCATATAAGCACAAATTCTATCCACAGATTAAGGGCGAATTCTTCGCTTCCAACACTCAGCTCTTACGCGGATCCATCAGCTTTGAATAACTCCCCTCTTTTCAACAAAAAGAGAGCGAATACCTCAACAAATTCTAATAAACCTGAATAGTTATACTTTGCGTTCAACCAACTGCTTTTTAATCTCGCCGATTGCCTTGGCGGGATTAAGGCCTTTGGGACACGTATTGGTACAATTCATAATTGTATGACAACGATAGAGCTTAAACGGATCCTCAAGATCATCAAGACGCTCACCTGTATGATCATCACGGCTGTCTGCAATCCAACGATAACTTTGAAGCAAGGTTGCTGGTCCTAGGTACTTATCCCCATTCCACCAATAACTCGGACAGCTGGTTGTGCAACTAAAACACAAGATACATTCCCACAAGCCGTCCAATTTGGCACGGTCTTCTTCACTTTGCAAACGCTCACGCTCACCAGGCTTTGTATCCGATTGGATCCATGGCTTTATTGAGGCATATTGGGCATAAGCTATTGTCAAATCAGGAACCAAATCCTTAACAACATTCATATGGGGTAAGGGATAGATCTTAACCGTCCCCTTAACCTCACTGATTGGCTTGGTACAGGCCAACGTGTTTGTTCCATCGATATTCATAGCACAACTGCCACAAATCCCTTCACGACATGACCGACGAAACGTCAAGGATGAATCGAGTTCGTTCTTAATCTTGAGAAGGGCATCCAATACCATAGGACCACACTCATTCATGTCTAATTCAAATGAGTCTATACGTGGATTATGACCATCATCCGGATTCCAACGATACACTTGAAACGTACGAACAGTATCCGATTTTGTCGTACACGCATGATGCTTGCCCTGCGTTGGCTTAGAGTTCCGAGGTAAAGAAAATTCAACCATCATTCGATCCTTTTAATACACGCGCTTTTTCGGAGGGATAACCTCAATCTCATCTGTTAACGTCTTCATTTGCACAGGGCGATAGCTAATCTTAGTTTTCCCTTTATCCAATTGACATAACGTATGTTTCATCCAGTTTTCATCATCCCGTTCTGTAAAATCTTCGCGAGCATGAGCCCCGCGACTTTCCTTGCGGTTCACAGCTGAAGCCAAGGTTACTAAGGATTGTTCTAGCAAGTTATGAAGCTCTAAGGCTTCAACCAAATCGCTATTCCAAATTAAACTTTTATCGGCTATGTTCAGATCTTTCAAAGACGCATGAACTTGTTGGATCTTTTCTTGCCCCTCAGACATTAATTTTTCATCACGGAATACGGCACAGAATCGTTGCATGGTTCGTTGCATATTCAAGCGAATCTCACTGGACATCAACGTTCCTTTATTTGTACGAATTTTTTCCATACGCTCAATCGCATCCAGCCCCGCTGAATCCGGCAAAACCTCATGCGGCGAATTAGGTCGAATCAATTCAATAGCCCGATGTGCTGCTGCACGTCCAAATACAACTAAGTCTAACAAGGAGTTCGTGCCCAAACGATTAGCGCCGTGTACAGAAACACAAGCCGCTTCACCGATCGCCATCAATCCCGGAACAACTGTTCCCTTATCGTCTTTGACAACTTCTGCCATATAGTTGGTTGGAATTCCCCCCATATTATAGTGGACCGTTGGAATCACAGGAATTGGCTGTTTGGTAACATCAACGCCAGCAAAAATCTTAGCAGTCTCAGAAATCCCCGGCAACCGTTCATGCAAAACCTTTGGGTCTAAATGTTCTAAATGGAGATAGATGTGATCTTTTTTGGGGCCAACACCACGACCCTCATGGATTTCTATAGTCATCGCTCGGCTCACCACATCACGAGAAGCTAGGTCCTTAGCATTCGGCGCATACCGTTCCATAAAACGCTCACCGGCACTGTTGGTTAAGTACCCGCCTTCACCACGTGCGCCCTCAGTAATCAAACAACCGGAGCCATAAATTCCTGTCGGATGGAATTGAATGAACTCCATATCTTGCAACGGCAAGCCCGCCCGCAAAACCATGGCATTACCATCACCCGTACAGGTATGAGCCGACGTACAAGAGAAGAAAGCACGGCCGTACCCACCAGTCGCCAGAACAACTATATGTGCCTGAAAACGATGAAGCGTACCATCTTCAAGACATAATGCCATCACACCACGGCACCGCCCCTTGTCATCCATAATTAAATCTAGGGCGAAATATTCAACAAAGAATTCAGCTTGGTGTTTCAGACATTGCTGATACAGCGTATGTAAAATCGCATGCCCCGTCCGATCAGCCGCAGCACAAGCACGTTTTGCCATGGACTCGCCCTGATTGATGGTATGCCCACCAAACGGACGCTGATAAATTTTCCCCTCAGGCGTTCGCGAAAACGGCACACCAAAATGTTCCAATTCAATGACGGAAGGAATCGCATTGCGACACATGTATTCAATAGCGTCTTGATCCCCTAACCAGTCAGAGCCTTTAATCGTGTCATAAAAATGGTTTTTCCAGTTATCGCCATCGCCCATATTCCCAAGAGCAGCACCAACACCCCCTTGGGCCGCAACCGTATGGCTACGTGTTGGAAACACTTTGGTGACACAGGCGGTTTTTAGACCAGCGGCCGACATTCCTAAGGTTGCCCGAAGACCGGCACCACCAGCACCAACAACGATAACATCAAAGCGATGATCTGTGATTTTATGGGTTTGTGTCATTTTATTTTGACCCTATGAGCATAAGTTGAATAAGAATAAATAAAGCAATAACCGGCAAAATATAGCCAGCAAGACGCACCTTCATAATCAGCCAATATCGCCAGAAATTGTTGTGAACGTAATCTTCGATAATAACCTGAAGCCCTAAAGCGGCATGATAACTGGTTGATGCGACAAATAAAAACACGATGCTTGCAGCCCAAGGATTGCCAATCGCCTGAATCATATCAGCTTGGGACAAATGGTAATTTTGTGACAACCATCCCATAACAATGAGCCCGAAAAAAGCAACCAAAATGCTACTCAAACGTTGAGCTATCCAATGATCGGTTCCATCTTTAGCTGTCCCAAGACCTTTGACTCGTTTTAAGGAGGAGCGTAATTCTTGAGTCATTAGCAGACACTCCATAGACCTAGGGTTAAAGCAAAAGCCATAAAAACAACAAACAAACTGGACTTACATGATGTTGATTTCTCAAAACCATATCCACAGTCCCAAATCATATGTCGCAACCCATTACTCAAGTGGTAAAAAAAAGCAAAGGCACTCAACCAAATAATAAGTTGCCCCGGAAGCAAGCTTAAGTGCTGAATCCCCCACACATAACAATCTGACGAAAAACACAGTGTCCCTAGCCATCCAATAAAAAACAGCAGCGAAAAAAACAAAGCAAAACCGGAAATTCTGTGGCAAATTGATAAAATTGCCGTAAGGGGCAAACGGTACACCTGAAGGTGCGGAGATAATGGGCGTTGTCGCATCATCACACATATTTTAGGTAAATTTATGATAATACATTACTAAACTTATCAAGGTTTTGTAAATGGGTAATAAGCACGATAAAAATAAATGTATAAGATTGCGCCCTATTAGCAAGACTTACTTCTTATCTTCGCCGCTAAAGATATATTTACCGATTAGCCCTTCTAAATTAACAGAGGATTGAGTATGTGTGATGTGCTGGCCATCTTTTAAAAGGTCATCGCTACCACCGGGCACCAAAGCAATATATTTACCGCCCATCAGGCTTTCGCTCACGATCTGAGCTGAAGTATCGTCGGGAAGTTGGACATTCTTTTCCAAAGACATAGTTACTTGCGCCAAATAGGTTTTTGGGTCAATTGAAATCTTAGACACGTCACCAACCTTGACACCGCTAAGCTTAACATCGTTTCCTTCGACCAATCCGTCGATACGGTCAAAATTAGCTGTCAGGTGGTAACCATCCGTAACTTTTGTCCCACTGCTGGTATAGGCATGATAAAAAAACACACCTGCAACAGCAAGCACAACAGCACCTGTAATGGCTTCAACGACGTTGGCGCGCATATATTGTTCCTTATTCTAAATGGCTTCTGAGCATCCAAGCGAACTTAGTTAAATCAGCTAGACGTTCGATCATTAAATCAGCGCTGGCATCATCATCAACAGACATGGCCACGGACTTAACTTCGTCAATTCGTCGGATAAGTAGCTCTAAATCTAATACAAGTCGACGCACCATGTCTAGTGCTTCGAGATGGCCACGTTCTTCTTTTATGGCACTGACGGCTATAAATTCAGCATAACTACCGGGGCAATAGAATCCAAGGGCGCGAATGCGTTCAGCAATTTCATCCCCAGATTCGTCTAAATCTTCATAAATTTCTTGGAAGAGTTCGTGCAACGGCTTAAAGAAAATCCCTGTTACATTCCAGTGAAAATTTCGCACCTTGAGTGATAGGACGAATGTATCAGCTAAAATACGCAGCATGGTATCAGCAACAAGCTTGCAATCTTTTCTCTCAAGTCCAATATCCATAATCATAACAGTCTCCTATCTCTTTCTTTAACTTTAGCAATCTCTTTCTAAATAAACAGTTAAGGATATGACTTTATATAATCGTAATGATTCAGGATATGAGTGGCAGCCATAGGCTGAATCGTTACAAATAATTTTACCAATAATTAATCATACCTAAGTTACGCTTATCCTAAGGTACCAATCAGACTAGATTTATTTATGATGAAATCAAGGCTATTTTTCTTGTTCACTCTAATCCTATCCGGGTGTAATCCATTTATGCCCTTTCGTCCCGACTCCGAAACCCTTGTCAAAAAGGGATGGGCCCGAAATCCGTCTTGTCAACCAGATCCCGAACCCTTGTATTGCTATAACAGCCTTGGTCAGAAAGTTTGCCATACAGCCCCCCTAAACGATCAACGTCGCCTTAATGGGTATTATGGCCCCCGACCACATTAAGATTGATCGTCTTCAAATAATCCCGGGAAAGAATAAGTCAATAGATTTGCATCTCCCCTAGCATGATCCCCAAACATTCGGTATGATAGGCATAAACTCACCCATTCAAAGCAAACATCCATGTCTTATGCAACAATGAAGCCTGTCATTTTTGGCTGTTCCGGTACAGAATTAACCCCCGAAGAAAAAGAGTTTTTCTCAAGAGTGGAGCCCTTAGGGTTTATCCTCTTCACACGCAATTGCAAAAGTCCGGCTCAGGTTAAGCAATTAACTCATGATTTGCGCGCCTGTGTTCCGCATACCTATGTCCCGATCCTCATTGATCAGGAAGGTGGACGCGTCGCTCGTTTAGGCCACCCCCATTGGCGGCAATATCCACCTGCAGGTGTTTTTGGCGCTATGGCTGATGATGATTTAGATTTAGCATGCTGGGCCGTTGAGTCTAATGCGTATCTCATGGGTGTTGAGATGGCTGAACTTGGGATTAACGTTGACTGCGCCCCTGTCATGGACTTGCTTATTCCTGATGCCCACCACATTATCGGAGACCGAGCATTCCATGAATCCGTTGATATCGTCAGCAACTTAGCACTACATGTGATCCGGGGCCTGCAACGCTCTGGGGTTGCTCCAATTATCAAACACATCCCGGGACATGGTCGTGCTTTAGTGGATAGCCATGAAAAACTCCCTATTGTGCAGGCCCCGTTTGATACTCTTAAGGAATATGACTTTGCAGTCTTTCGTCAAGTTTGTCGCCTTATTAATGAAGAGAAGTTCTCACAACCTTGGGGCATGACGGCACACATCATCTATGATGATATTGATAACCAAGCCCCTGCCACACAATCAGACGCAGTTATCGATAAAATCATTCGCAAACACCTAGACTTCCGCGGTCTTTTGATTACAGATTGCCTGACCATGAAAGCCCTAAGCGGTTCCATGGCAGAACGCGCTTCTCAATCATTAGAAGCCGGCTGTGACATCGTCCTCCACTGCAGCGGCGATTTGACAGAAATGATAGAGATCGCCGCCGCCATCCCAGCAATGACATCCCAAAGTTACGATCGACTTAGGTCTTGCCAATTGTCAGGTCACCGACTACAATCAGTCGATGACGAAGCTCTCTGGGCTGAGTTGAACTACCACCTCAAAAATTATTGGGGTGGCATCAACACAAAGGTTATGTAAATGTCTCAGGATATGATTGTTGCACTAGCATCTCTAATTGCGCTGGTCTTAGCTGTAACCACCCACGAAGCAGCTCATGGTTTTATGGCAAAGGCTTTTGGCGATCGAACCGCTGAATCGATGGGACGCCTGACGCTCAATCCAATTCCGCATATTGATTTGTTTGGAACAATTATCTTGCCAGGCCTCATGTTTATGGCAGGAACACCATTTTTATTTGGCTATGCAAAACCTGTTCCCGTTGATTTTCGAAATCTGAAACCACAACGATTCGGCGAAATTATGGTGTCATTTGCAGGGGTCGGTGCAAATTTTATTCTGGCATTTATTGCAGCCCTTCTTCTTCATATTAATCCTGACAAAGAAACCTTTGGGAACGATATCCTTGTCCGACTTGTTATGATTAATGTGGTTCTGGGTGTTTTTAACTTAATCCCAATCCTCCCTCTCGACGGCGGTCGCATTTTACAACGCCTTTTGCCGTATCGTCTAGCAGAACCCTATAGCCGAACAGAACCTTACGGTATGTTTATTATTCTTGGCCTGCTGATGTTACCAAGTCTGATTGGCATTGACATTCTACGAGCCATCATGATACCTGCGGTTAAATTTATCATGGGACTGATTATTGGAGCTGCCGGACTAAGTTAGAAATAGCTTGATATGTTTACCTTAAAGTCAAATATAAGCATTATAAAACACTTATATTGATTTAGCATGGTTAAAACTATTTTTAATTCATTTTTACTTATATTAAACTTTCTGCATGCTCAAGAAACTCTATTGCATCCTTCTATTTTGAAAGAAAAAGCACCAGTAATTCTGACAACGGATCTATTTACACCGAAAATCCCTGACTCAATAATAACTGAATATGATTGCCGATCAACCTATGAATTCTGCAGCAAAATCAACACGGTATCGCTTCTGACGTTTCCCAAAGAAATAATTCAAGAAATTGTTTTCGGCAATCTCTTAATCTATGCGAATACGCTTACTAATATTCCCTACAATAGTCCAAGCATTATCTCACCTCCCATCAGTTATCTATCTTACGAAAAATTTTATCTACCACTAGCACAACTTCTTTTGTCAGGATTCAGATCGAATGATTCGTCACAAAACTTATTGATAGAAAGTTGCCTTCAAAGTCTAGAATTTTGTCAAAGTATATGGAACCGAAGAACATTCCCCAAAAATAAGGTAAACGCAACTCACTTTGTTATATCATCGATGCCAATAGACCAGAAATATACGATCATGGAATCTTTAAGTCGAACTATTGCCCTTTTAAACAAAAAATATCGAGCAAAACTAGCCTCAGACACAATGCTTACATTTGACGAAACTCCACCAGCAACAAGGGTAATTAAACGCTACCCGGAGATTCATACCCAAGACTTAAAAATAATAAAAAAAACCAATTTAGCGATCAAAAGGCGAGCATTACTTGAGCTAAAAAAGAACGGCCATAACACACCTACCCCTCAGCAGCTTTTTAGAGAAATGGAATTATGGGACGAGTACAAAATTCTCCTTCAAAGTATAGCTGATATCATCCAGAATGGAGAAACCACAAGAAGGGACATTATAGAGGTAATTGAAGACACACCCAATCTATTATTATTACCTGATAATGTGATGGCATCATACTCTAGATTTGATACCGAAACAGAAACGTATACCGTAATTGACCTTTTGGATAAATTATCCTTTTTTGCAATAGCTCTTTTAGAAGCAAACGATATTGAATTCAGCCTTGACCTTGTGGTCAAACACATGAATTCACTAAAAACTCTTGTTTCAAGGGCGCACCAGAACCTTCTGACAAAAACGCTTACCCCTACAAAAGTAGACTTACTCCATGAACTTAGTGTTCTGTATTACTTATTCTACTTTGCCCTAACAACAATTGACCAAAATACCATAACCGAAACAGATGTTTTTAAGGAGATGGATAGATGGAAACAAACGTTTTACTGCGCCATAGATTTTCTAAGATTCAGTCCCAAAGACCTTGAAAGTTTTAATCATGATATATTTGGTCAACTTTCTGATTTTATATTTCAGAGTGAAAACTCCACAGACTCAGAAGATATTGACTCAACCGAAGAAACAGAGGAAACAGATGATGATCAAGACGATCCTGTTCAACAAGAGAATCAAAAAAAACGTCCTCGAGACGCTGATAGTGACAACGATGCTAGTTATGCTACATACAGGGCAAAAAAATTACCACCCCTTTTTTAGAAGCTAAAGCCAAAACAAATTTAAATCTTGCATATCCACCCCAAACACTCTATAAAATAATACATATTCCGTCCCCTTCGTCTAGAGGCCTAGGACACCACCCTCTCACGGTGGCGACACGGGTTCGAATCCCGTAGGGGACGCCATTTTTTCTATTGAAAAACAAGTTTTACCTCCCTATATAAAAAAAAGCAAGAAAACTAAGGGGTATTTCATGATTCGCAAATCCATTTCTATCGCATTATGCTTTAGCACCGTATTGTCCAGCATTTCTTGGTCAATGGAATTAACTAGCCAAGACTTAACGCTCCGTCCTGTGGATGCATTCTTTGTTGAAAACAGTAACATTCAAAAAACATTAACTCAAAACACCTCAAGTGAAACGGGGCGCAGTTTCATCAAAGGGGCTAAAGATGGGTTTTCGTCCTACACAAGCGGTACGCAGGATTTCCTAAAATCCATTTGGAAAGGGGAACTCAAAGAAGTTAGTGAAAGCACGACACGACAACTCATTCAAAAAGTAATGGGGACAAGCCTGAAACAATATCAGCAAAGAAATGCTGAGGCACAAAAACGTGGTGAACTCGATGCGGACTCAGTCAAAGAAATATTTACTCTTGTTCGTGAAGGTATTTACCAATCCTTATTGAGAACAGGTGCTTTTGGCAGCCCAAAAAAAGTATTCATACCCGAGCGCAATGTAACAGAAACACACTATGATGTTACATTGAGCGCCTCAGCCAGCTTTCTTAATGCCATTTTACCAACTGCTCTTCCTCTACGCGGTATCCTTATTTCTCTGGTCAACAACTCAGCCATCAATTCATTTTTAATGAATCAGATTGATGCTCAATTTGCTCGACTCACCGTCAAATACTTTGAACAAATCACCGGCATTAAAATCACACAAACAATGATTGGGTCAATGGGGCTCATTGGTCTATCAGGAAAAATGATTGGTGAAAAGGTCCTTGAATCAGCCCTTACTGATTATGATAATGCCGAATCATTACCATTACTGACACAAGAAACTCAGCCAAGCTTTTCTGCATTATGGAATTATATCAATCCACGCTTATCCCATTATATACGTCAGGGGATTATTGAATCCGTCATTGGAATCGCAGGGTTGACAGCTGAAAAAATCAGCGATCCTGTTGGCCTAGCAGTTGCGCGTACGATTCATAATAATTCTCAGTTTATTACAGGGACAATCGGCTTTATCGGGTATTCTATCGGTGAGTCATTAACATCAATCCCGTATCTTGATGGCGCAATTGGCTCGGGCGTTGCCTACTGGGCAAGTAATGGATTATTACAAGCGGCCCTCCCTCGTGGTCTGGATGAATCTCGTCGAAAACTTGTCGAGATGACCATGAAGACGCTTCGGTTAACAGCAACTTATTACGTAAACCAGTTCATGCCTGTTACCCGCGGAGAACATCAACTCTTTGGCTTGAATCCAAATCCATCAACGACAGAACTCGACCTTTTCCGCAAAGACTATGAAGGACGAGATGCCCTAAACCAACAAAGTATTGTTGTTGCCTTGATCCAAGATTTGGCTTCTGCTGTCAGCACACCATTATCCCTGCTCCTAGAAGCATCCGGCTTGACAAAACTTGCCGCAGCGTTACTCGGCTCAAATGAGACAGCAGAAGGATTAGCACTTTTAACAGCGCCTCAAGGGCACGCCCAAGCGAATCATCATGACACAGTAGCCCGCATTAAATTATTTGAGCTTGCAAAAGCATTGGATGCCGTTGAAACACAACAATCTGACTTTACCAAGACAGCGCCTTGGTATAGCCGAGCGTTGGCTTATTGGAATGGGGAAATTCCAGATCAATTAAAACTCACAGATGAACAGCAACAGTTGCTTGATACGATTCGCAAGCACCCATCCTTTGAGTTCCTAAAAGCAGAACTCGAGCACTTAGCAAAACACTATACGTGGCTTAGCAAAGAAGACCAGTCTACAAAGCTAAAACCTTATGAGGATAAAAGACAGATTCTGTCCGCTGAGTTTACCCAAGAAGCAATCGCTATTCTCAACAAAATTGATGCAGCCAAAAGCGCATTAAAAAGTAAAGTTGATCATGTCGAAACAGCAATGACAACGCTTATGAATGGCCTGAGTCTAGACCACTTCGTTATTGCTCTTGACGCCTTGCTTGATAGTGGCATTCGTGATCAATTTGACTTCAGTCGCCCCATCACTGATTTGCCCGGCTTTGCAGTTGCCCTCAAGGATTATAGCGAACTATTACGCTATCATGAAAGCTTAGTCAACTTCATTCAAACAAGTAGTTTGGGGATGGATAAATCCCTAACTGAACAACTTGATTTAGCCCAACACCTATCAACTGTTGAGGATATTGAACAAAAACTTCAAGCATCAATGAGCAAACCAATTCAAGAGACAATTCCGACAGTTGAATCACAAGAACTTCACACACGTTACTCACAAAATGTTGCAACGTATCTAGGACATGTTTATGGTCAAGTTTTCTTAACAGAACTAAAGGAAAGTGAGTTAACTGAACTTGTCTCAAAATTTGATTCTGTTGTTTTTGTTGAATCCGAATCAGGTCAGCATATTCCTACTGAGTATGTTCAAAAATGCTTGGGTATAATGGCAAAAGACTCGAAGTTTGGTGAGTTTCGTACCCAACTCAGCCAATTAAATCTTGATCAAAGCGTTAAAACAGCAATTTACCAACATATCATTCAAGATTTAATTCAACAACGCATTGAGCTTGACAGAAAGCAATCAGATACGAAAGATTCATCAAGCAAAGAACAAGAACCATCAAGCTGGCTTGCATCTTTATGGCCTAAAAGCAAGCAACCAACGCTAGAAGACAAAGGACGAAGTTCCGATTGGGTTCTTGTTTCTGATGAAATAGGGACAGCCAGTGAAATCATCACCCATTTTGCATTACCAGAACTAGCTCACATTCCACTGGAAACATTTGAAAGCCAAGGGTTCGAAGCATATTTTATTGCAAAAACAATTAAAGACATGATTGCAAAAGATCCCGCCATGTTTAAGGGACGATCACATTTTGCTTTGACCAAAGAAGATATGCTAAAGGTAGCTCAGTGGGTTGACGATATTCGTCGTTCACAAGTTGTACTATCGGATGATCTTATGGCCATCGACCGTCACACCAATGAATTGGCAGCCCTTGTTCACAAAAACCATAGATCAAGTGTGGTCTGGACGTACGATACACTTTTGACTGAATTAAGAACACAGACATCTGATGCTCTGAAATCAGTCCTACCAGTTTCAGACTCGTTAGAGTCTGGAAGTAGTGATCATAATAATGATCACTAAAATAATCAAAGGAAGAAAAAAGATGAAAATAATCCTTACTTCTGCCTTGGTTATTTCAGGGTTAACAGGAACGGCGATGGCTGAACCTGTTGCATTGCAACGAACTCAAGACCTATTTGGCAGCCTCAGTGGTCATCAAGAACTTGTCCTACCAAGTGGTAAAGGTCTTGGTGATAGCTTGATGGGTGTCACAGGGTTTACAGTTCAACCTGCACAACAACCCGAAAAATTAGCACGCAGCAACAGCTTTGATAAATTAAAGGAAGCAAAGCCTTTTATACATCAACCAAAAGCTGAAGTTGTAAAGCCAAGCTTGTTACAACGCGCTTGGAATTTTATTAAAAGCATTTTTTGCCTTTAATCGTGCTATGAAATGACCTTGGTCAAGAAACCCCCAACTCGTTATGAATTGGGGGTTTTTTAATTGACAGAATGTTTTTACAAAACCTGACACACGTCGTCAAAATCAAAGCGAGGGCTGCGTGGATGCAGACCGGCAACATCACCATAGCCCAGATTACACAACATATCGGATCTGAATGTTGTTCCTGCAAAAAAGGCATCATCCACAGTTTGCTTATCAAAGCCCGTCATCGGACCACAATCCAAACCACAAGCACGTGCTGCCATAATTAAATAGGCCGCTTGCAAGGCTCCGTTAAACTCAGCTGTACTCTTGATAAATGGCTCATTCCCTACAAACCAAGACCGGGCGTCCGTATGAGGAAATAACCGAGGCATATGCTCATAAAATTCAAGATCATGCGCCACAATTGCGGTTACAGGCGCCGTCATTGTCTTATCAACATTTCCTGCAGCAAGACAAGGTTTTAGCTTTTCCTTTGCTTCCTGAGATCGAATAAAGATAATACGCATGGGTGAACAGTTTGCACTGGTGGGTGCCATTTTTGCTAAATCAAAAACTTGACGCAGAAGCTCATTGCTAACGGGCTTATTTTGCCACGCATTATGGGTACGCGCGTCTAAAAAAAGGGTGTTTAGGGATTCTTGTGAAATCATGGTTGTATCCTTTGGTTATTCGATAACTAAGGATATAGACTTTCGAGCTCTTTTGTAAAGAGGGATAGAAAACACAAATTTTTAGGATAAAAAAATTGGCATCGGTTTTTATTGTTGTTCTTCCGACGCCTACATCATAAATAACATCAAAAAAAATAATTTCAATGTTTTTTTATTACCAAGTGCCATTTTTTTTTATTTTTTACGGGATTTTAACATTTACTCTCTATGCTGATCAGGCAGTAGGAGGTCTTCATGCAAGTTCTAGCTACCCTTATGTTTATAACAAATATGGTAAGTGCTCATTTCAGTATAGACAATGATGTATCCGCTCAAGACTTTCAAGACAACCCTTCTCTATACGCAAATTCTAAGGAACTTGCCGAACGATTCGCCCCTCTGGTCTTTTTTCATTCGGGCGAAAAATATTTTCCATGTTCAGTTGAATTTTTCCTCAAAAATTCTCGCCTTGTTCGTGTGGATGTGCGTGAAAAAGAATACGGCATTGGCCCCGTCAAACCCATATCACGGGCAGCAAAAGTGACAGAGATTATACCCAAGGGGCAAGTTTATGTAAATCAACTCATGGAACCAATAAATAACAAGGAAGACATCGCTCTTGATCTGATGGGCAATCGCAAAGCCTACGCAGGCCTGCCTTTACGTCAGGATGGATCATCCCCGGCACCAGTTTACAGCAAAGTTGTCTTCACGAGCCCGATTAAGGCCCATATTCAATATTGGTTTCATTATACCTATAATGGACCATTTGCACCGATTGCTTTGGGGGGACGTGGCCCCCTAGGAATCCATGAAGGGGACTGGGAACATATCGTTGTCACAATCCAAAAAGTGGGCAACGATTGGAAAATTATGGACATTTATTTCTCACGCCATGGACGGGAACGCGGTGAACTTGTTACGATTTATGGCAACCCAAAACCCAGGGTTGATTTTTACGAATACGAACACCCCATTATTTATTCAGCAAAATACGGACACGCATCTTACCCACAGACCTATGGTCTTCGCCCAACCAGTGATGGCGACCTTGTTGACAAAGGGAACACATCTTGGCGGACTTGGGAAAAAATTGTCATGATCGATAATACAACCCCATGGGTCAACTGGAAAGGCCGTTGGGGACTAGCCGGAGATTTAGGTCCTAAAGGATTACACGATAAACCCACATGGGACAACCACTATAAAAGTTCTCCCCTACCGGACACAGAGATCCAAAAAACAACGAATGGTAATTTAATTGATGTTAAGATTTACGAACCCAAAGAAGATTTTAGGCTACTCGATCAGAATTCAAAAACACGTGCAAAATTCTCGCTTAATTTCTCAACCCACTTTAAAGCCATCTGTTTTATGTTAGAGGTTTACAACTTCAAAACACGGCAATGGGTTAACTCAAATGAATCTTTTGAGATACGAAAATCAGGGATTTTAGGCACAAAAACCATGTATCGGGTTGAAAAAGGAAAAACGCAATGTTTCAAACCAAAAGAAAATTCTATCAAGAACTACTTTATTGTCCCAGATCAACCTCTAAACCCCTATGAACAAGGTTTTCGCCTTGCTGTTCGCGGTCTAAATCCTTAAAAGGTGTGTGTACAATCAACCCAAGATTTCTAGCCTCTTCTAGACACATACGTTTACTTTGACTTTCATCAGTCAAAAAGGCATCCACGAACTCTAACGGTCTCTTCATACCCTTAGTCCCAATCGGGCGCCCCCGTTTCACAGGCATACTCTGCTTTAAAAGAATAATAGAGTCATTAAGCCGGATCTGATCCGCGAGTAAATAATCCTCTCCAACTTCTATAGATGCTAAAAATTCTTGTGGTTGTACCGGATAATTCTGTGGATTCAACCCCCGTTGATCAGGCTCTTGCCCAACAGTCCAATACATCAAATAACTGAAATTAGGATGTAATTGTTGATGCGCATCGGATATACCTTCCCGGTAATAAGAACGATTCAAAATCGGAAATAATGATTCATTACCATCATAACGAACACAAGCAATCAAAAAATCCAAAGGTAAAGGAATTTTATATTCGTCAATAAGCTTCGGAAGTATGGTTTTAGCTAGCGTTTTGAGTTTTGATTTAGACTCCTCTTTAAAAAGGTAATAACTCATATAGTCTGCAAGTCGCGATACAGTCATCTGACGGACCATGTGCCCGACATCTAAGAACCGAATCAATTCAATAGCCTCCGGATGAAGATGAAACCCTGATTTCATGTAAAAATCAACGCGCCTTGGCACTTTGGGCAATTGAACATGTTGATCCCCAACATGATAATCAACATCTTTAGACAGTAAACCGATGGTTCTGTAGAAACTTGAATACTGACTTAAGATCGTCACAATATCCTTAAGACATGACAAAGCTTTTGGACCAATACCTTGACCCTGATTCCCCTCGAACACGTACAGGAAATCTAACATAAATGGCATCTGATAAGATTTCGGGTGATTATATTCAATAAGGTGTAATTTACCGACCACGACAAAGAGCTGATCATCTTTTAGAATAGTCTTTGATGATTTTACTAACACTTCCCCTTCATTAAGAGGTCGGATCACCCTCAATAGAGTCAAGCGGTTTCGATCTTGTGTATATGACACCTCTTTTAAGTGCAAAGAGATATTATCGCTAAAACTAACACGACAACGTTCTTGAACAACATTTGAATATTTTTCATAATCCAGTTGGCCAGTCAATAATTCCGCAGCCTGAGTGGTAAAAACAAAAATAACACAGAATAAAAATTTCATATAAAAACTCCACAACTTACTTCGAGTTAAATAGGGATTTTAAACTAAGATTAAAAGTTTTTTTTACCAAATATTTTTTCTCTCATTTCCCTAAAAAATAAGGTAAGATAAAGAAATAAGGGGTGTGGTGGGGATTTTAATTTTTATGTGGCGACGTGTCAGTTTATTGGTTCTTGGGCTTATCGTAAGTGCAAGCGATTCAGATGCACGGCTACGCAAAAAAATCACACCCAAACCATACACGCCAAAATACTCATCCATTGTCATGGACGCCGAAACAGGCCAAATCCTCCATAACGAAGATGCAGATGGCATCCGACACCCTGCTTCTCTCACAAAAATGATGACACTCTACATGGCGTTTGAAGCTCTGAGAGAAGGTCGCATCACCCTTGGGACACGCCTCCCTGTATCGGCGCGTGCATCGCGTCAAGCCCCGTCCAAATTAGGGTTAGTTCCCGGCGAGACAATTTCACTCAAAGCAGCAATTTTAGGTCTTGTCACCAAATCTGCCAATGATGCTGCTGTAGTTGTTGCAGAACATTTAGGCGGCAGCGAAGAAGCCTTTGCCCGTAAGATGACTCAAAAAGCACGGGCTTTAGGGATGCGGACAACTGTTTTTAAAAATGCCTCGGGTCTTCCTAATCCATCCCAAATAACCAGTGCACGTGATATGGCAGTTTTATCACGTGCCCTATACCGCGATTATCCCAATCAATACAAATACTTTAGCTTACGCAGTTTTTTCTACAAGGGAACAGAGCATCGCAACCACAACCACTTACTCGGAAAAGTCCAAGGCGTTGACGGCATTAAAACAGGCTTCATCGGTGCTTCTGGTTTTAATCTCGCAGCATCAGCTGTTCGGGCAACAAACTCAAATCAACGTCGCCGCCTGATCACAGTCGTCATGGGGGGACCTAACCGACACTGGCGCGACCGACGTGTCACCGAACTATTCGAGACGTATTTTGCGCGCAATGGTGCCCACCGTGACGTCCCCATTATCGATGATACCCAACTTAATGATATGATCGCTGAATATGAAGATGAACAAGAGGTTTTGCAAGAAATATCCTATGAATCCATCGATACTACCTCTCATTCAACTCCCGATATCGACAGCTTATTACACGAAGCAATTCACGAAGATATTCCTATAGCAACACAAACATGCCAATACACACCGGATAATGAGCCTAAAGCTCTGCCTGCCAATTGGTCAAGGCCGACGGCGCCGTCATCTCCGTCAAAAAAAACCTTTTCAAAACGAACGATTCAGCTGACAACAGTATCAAATGAAAAAAAAGCTAAAGCGATCGCGCGCGATGCTATCAAAAAAATTGGCTATGGCAAAGTTAATGTCCACAAAGTTAAACGAGGCAAGAAAACCTTATACGCCCCTCAAGTCACAGGCATCCCCGCCCCTCAGGCCAACGGAGCCTGCAAGATGCTAACAGGAAAATGTATTGTCTTGGCTTAGATGGGAAATATGCGTTTATCCGAACCCGAATTATCTGCCATAAAAATGAGTTTTAAAAAGAATTTTGGAGCTAACGATCATCTATAGCTATTTGGATCACGAGCAGACGACACACGAAAAGGTGGGGATATTGACTTGTACGTCGAAACAGAATTATCCGCAAAAGAAGATGTTCAAGCAAAAATCAGTTTTTATTATTCCAGGCTCACCAGACTCAATTGAACAACTATATATTGGCAGCTGATCTAGAGCAACACATAGCAAAACGCAGGAGTCTGCTAAACGAACAAAATCTCTTTTATTTTCAATACAAATCATGTATAAATAGAGGATACTTAGTTTTCTAGGTATCATTGTGTCCAGGCGAGACAGGTCTATTATAGTCGTTTAGATTAATTATTGGACAAGCAACAAAAAGCAAAGCGTACACCGAGTATGCAAGCAACACAGTTGCGATGCCCAAGAGCTAAGATGAATATGGCTATCGGCTTTGTCGGGCATGCCCAAGCACAATACATTAATTTAACATAAGAGAGTACAAAATGCCCAAGATGAAAACAAAGAGCAGCGCAAAAAAGCGTTTCAAGCTCACAGCTTCCGGCAAGGTTAAAATGGGCCAAGCTGGTAAGCGTCACGGTATGCGCAAGCGTTCCAATAAGTTCATTCGCAACGCCCGCGGGACAGCGATCATGAGCGAAAGCTTCGCCAAAAAAGTTCGTACCTTTTATTTTCATGTATAATTTTTAGGGAGAACAGACTATGGCACGCGTAAAAAGAGGTGTGACAACACACGCTCGTCACAAAAAAATCATTAAGATGGCTAAGGGTTATCGCGGCAGAAGCGGTACCTGTTTCCGTCCGGCAATTCAACGTGTTGAAAAAGGTTTGCAATATGCATACCGCGACCGTCGCGCCAAAAAGCGTACATTCCGCGCCCTTTGGATCCAACGTATCAATGCTGGCGTCCGGGAATATGGCTTGAACTATTCAACCTTTATGGGGGGATTGATCAAGGCCGGCATCGACATGGATCGTAAGGTTTTGGCAGGTTTGGCTATGTCCAACCCGGAAACATTCAAGTCTATCGTTGAAAAAGTCCAAAAGACTTTGGCAAAATAAGAATTCGTTCTTATTGAGTATAGGCAGGGGCTAATGAAAATTACCCCTGTTTTTTTATGAATAAAGCCTTGCCAAGAACACAATAAAAGGAGCCTTCCAACTGAATGTCCGAGACAGTTAAAAGTAGCATTAATAGCCCTAATTTAGTGCGCAAGAAACCCGTTAAAAGGGCATTTCCGACCACCTCTAAAAAGCCACACTCCTTTTTAAAGAACTAAAGAGAATTTGTTTAGCAATCCAATTTTTAGCCTCTCGCATTTTTCACGCTGGACTCAGAGTGTCTTCAACGCCCTCTTTTCCACTGTCATCTATTGGCACGAGACTCGGACTATCTGCGACATCCTCTTTCTTACTGTCGCCCACTGGCGCCAGAATCAAACTATCTACGACGTCCTCTTTTTTACTGCTATCTACCGGCTGAGGAAGAGTAAAAAATATAGTCGTCCCTTTTTCAAGACACGAGCTTGCCCAGATCCGCCCACCATGAGATTTGATGATTTTTTTACAATGAGATAAACCTAAACCACTGCCTTTTTGATCTGCATAGTTTACCCGAACATTCTCAGAAAAAATCTTTCGCAAATACTTACTTTCGATTCCTATACCATTATCTTCTACTGAGAATAAGAATACATTTCCCTTGTCAACGGCTTTTATATTAATAACAGGAGAGCTTTTCGTATATTTTAGGGAGTTAGAGATTAGATTTTGCATTAACTGGATTATAAGATCCTTATTAGCCCTAACATAAGGTAAGGCATCATAATTTACGGATGCTTCTTTTTTTAAAATTTCATTTGTCAGCAACATAACTGATTTTCGAACAGCATCCTCCATGCAAAAATTAGTCATGATAATATTTTTGCCTATCGATCGAGAAAAGACCAAAGTATTTTCAACTATCTTTTTCATTTGGTCAATGGCATTAATAATAGCAGCTGTATACTCATTTAAACTTTCCTGAGATCTCTCAGCAGATTTTGTCTGAGCCATTTGTGCATACAACGATATCGTCCGAAGCGACTGGTTTAAATCATGAGCGCAGATATTAGCAAATTTTGATAAACTATCGTTAGACTTCTCTAAAGAAGAGATACTCTCTTGCAACTGTATTTCAGCCGTCTTCCTAGCCGTAATATTTTCCACGTATAGAATAATTCCGCCAATTTCTCCGCTGGATAAATACCAAGGCCTAATTTCCCATTTCCAACACTCAATACTCCCGTCTTTTCTATAAAAGAGGTCTTCATCGCTTTTCAATTCCTCACCATGTAAACATCGCTGGTGAATCTTTTTCCATTTTATAGGCATATCAGGAATAAGACTGTACCAGTGGTCATCCGGATGAACGTTCCTCTTTTCTAAAGGTGATTCATCAAAGAACCGATCGCTTGCAGCTATAAATCTTAAGTTTCGGTCAAAAATGATTATAGGAACAGGCAAACGTTCTATGATCAACTTAAAGGTATTCTTTTTTGATAGGTCATGATTACGGGGGAACGTTTTTAATAAGAAATTAACTTCATTCATTATTACCTACCTTCTACCAGATTAATTTTATCTCATCGAACCGCCCCAAAACAGTTATTAATGGCAATATTTATGGGAAATGACTTTACCGGTTATTAATGAATTTGACATTAAGAACAGTTTTTTGCAATTGATTTTTACAATAAAATTAGCATCAGTTTTCCTTAATTTTTAACCTTTATTCCTCTCTGGCTGTACCGCTAAAAATATAAGAAAAGAGGGAGCTTTTAGCCCCCCCTTTTTTTAATCCATTGATTTTACAATTTCTTCACAGACTTTTTTCGCATCGCCCAACACCATAAAGGTATTATCACGATAGAACAAGTCATTATCGACACCTGCATAACCAGAGGCCAAAGAACGCTTAACGAATAAGACTGTCTTTGCCTTTTCGACATCCAAGATCGGCATTCCATAAATTGGTGATGATTTATCCGTTTTGGCCGCAGGATTGGTGATGTCATTCGCACCAATAACAAAAGCCACGTCTGTTGTACCAAAATCAGAATTAATGTCTTCTAGTTCCAACACATCATCATAAGGAACATTAGCCTCAGCTAATAGAACATTCATGTGCCCCGGCATACGTCCTGCAACAGGGTGAATTGCATATCTGACTTTAACACCAGCTTTCTTTAGCATATCAGCCATTTCACGCAACGCATGTTGAGCTTGCGCAACAGCCATACCGTACCCAGGAACAATGACAACAGAGCGTGCATTAGATAACATAAAGGCTGCATCTTCAGATCCGCTCACCTTAACAGGACGATCTTCCTGAGATGAGGACAATCCGCTAGCAACTGCTGCTTCAGCGCCAAAACCGCCTAAGATAACACTAACGATCGAGCGATTCATTCCCTTACACATGATGTAGCTGAGGATCGCACCCGATGCACCGACTAAGGCTCCTGTAATAATCAACAAATGGTTATTCAGGGTAAAACCAATACCGGCTGCTGCCCACCCTGAATAAGAGTTCAACATGGACACAACAACAGGCATATCAGCCCCACCAATTGGCAGAATCAACAAAAAGCCCAAAGCCAAAGCAACCAGTGTCAACGCCCAGAACATAAAGTGGGATTGACTGCCAACAAATCCTGCAATTAACAAAAGAATTAAACCACCCAGAATCGCATTAAGTTGGTGTTGCCCCTTAAATGACAAAGGTTTACCACCAATTAATCCTTGCAATTTACCAAAGGCAACAAGAGAACCTGAAAACGTAATCGCACCAATGGCTGATCCTAAGCCCATTTCAATCAGGCTTGACGTGTGAATCGCCCCTTCAACACCGATACCGAATGACGCTGGGGCTAAGAGGGCTGAGGCCGCAACAAAAACAGCCGCCAAACCAACAAAGCTATGAAATCCTGCAACTAACTGCGGCAGCGCGGTCATTTGGATTTTCTTAGCAATAACAAATCCAACACCACCACCAACAACAAGGCCAAGCAAGATATAGCTATAGCTAGCTACGGACGGGGACAAAATTGTTGTAAGAATGGCAACTGCCATACCCACCATACCGTACATATTACCAGCACGAGAAGTTTTTGCCGACGACAATCCTTTCAATGCCAAAATAAAACAAACGGCAGAAACTAAATACAAAAATGAAGAAAAACTTGCACTCATCAGAGACTCCTACCTATTTGCTTTTTGAAAACATGTCAAGCATGCGCTGAGTGACCATAAAGCCACCGAAAATGTTAACAGATGCTAATGTTACGGCCAAAAACCCAAAAAACGCAGACGCGCCCATTTCAACGGGTCCAGCCGCCACAATTGCCCCAACAATGATCACGCTAGAGATCGCATTGGTCACCGCCATCAACGGGGAATGCAAGGCTGGCGTCACTTTCCAAACAACATAATAACCAACAAAACACGCCAGCGCAAAAACCGTCAACCCCATGATAAAGGGATCTGTCGGCGCCACATCCGTGTTTTGCACCATTTGCCGAAGGGACGCCTCGACTTTATTGGCATGATTACCAATCTCAGCCACTGCGACTTTGAGCTTTTCCATCCGCTCAATTAAGGAATTTACATCCATAGATAACCTCTCTTATTTTGCAAAATTGGTGTGAACAACAGCACCATCGTGGGTTAAACAACATCCTTTAATGATTTCATCGTTGAAATCAAGAGCAACAGCCCCCTCACCGTTCACCATAATTTTCAACAAGTTAAAAATATTGCGAGCAAAAACACTGCTGGCATCAAACGCGATACGACTTGGGACATTTGGATAACCAAAGATGCGGACACCGTGCTTTGTAACAGTTTTTCCAAACTCAGATAATTCACAGTTTCCACCATTTTCAACAGCCAAGTCATAAATGATTGAGCCTTCTTTCATCGATTTAACCATATCAGCCGTGATCAAAATAGGCGCCGCTTTTCCTGGAATTAAGGCCGTTGTCACAATGATATCTTGAGTCGCAATAACTTCTGCCAATTTCTCAGCTTGACGCTTTTTATAGTCATCACTCATTTCTTTTGCATATCCACCAGCACCATCACCGGACTCTGTGGCTTCGACCTCAACAAAGCTTGCACCCAAACTTTCAACTTGCTCTTTAACAGCAGGGCGAACGTCAAAGGCGCTGACAATAGCCCCCATCCGCTTTGCTGTGGCAATCGCCTGAAGCCCCGCAACGCCAGCCCCCAAGATCAAGACACGCGCCGGTGGGATTGTTCCTGCTGCTGTCATCATCATGGGCATAGCCCGCCCAAATTCAGCCGCGGCATCAACCACAGCTTTATATCCGGCTAAGTTAGCTTGGGACGACAAAACATCCATAGCTTGGGCCCGCGAAATCCGCGGGATAAACTCTAAGGCAAGACTTGTGATTTTTTTCTTAGCCAAATCTTTCAAAGCTTTGTCATTTTGATAGGGTTTAATCATTGAGATTAAAATTAGATTATCTTTGGCACCCTTAAGTTTCTCAACACCATCAAAAACAACACTGGTTACAACATCAGCATCCGCCAAGTCCTTAGCTAAATCTTTAGCGATTGTCGCTCCGGATTTTGTATAATCAGCATCCGCAAATCCAGCTGGTTTACCAGCGTCCTTTTCGACATGAACCCCATGCCCTTGATCAACTAATTTTTTGACAATCTCTGGGGTTATTGATACGCGACCCTCATGAGCCGCTGTCTCTTTGAGCACAACAATTTTCATGGTAATTCTTCTTTTCCTCAAAACACTGAATTCAGGATAACACACGTTTAAAAGATCTCAAAGGAACTCAAACTTCGTGAAGATTAAATGTGTTCATCAACGCCAGCATATGCTCCGGAACCGGCGCTACCGCACTAACCGGATCCTTTTTTGGATAAAGAGGAATCTCAATAGATCTTGCCAGTAAATGCAAGTAATCATCATCAAGATCTGGTGTCTCTCTCCCATAGACAGGATCACCAACAATAGGGCATCCTAATGCTTCGAGATGGACACGCAGTTGGTGAGTACGCCCTGTAATCGGACTTAACTCAACAAAACTATGGTTGGCTGTCTTACCTAAAACTTTGTATTCCGTAACAGCACGCTGACCATTCAGATCCACTTTCATCCACCAATTACTTTTACGGTCATTCATCTTAGCCAGTGGCAAATCAATAACACCTAAATTATCTGGCAAATGGCCTTTGACAATAGCCCAATACGTCTTTTTAATCTGCCCACTGCTGAACAAAACACCTAAACGACGCAAAGCCTTAGCATGGCGACCAAAAACCAAACAGCCACTTGTTGACGCATCCAATCGGTGCCCCAAACCAGGAACATTCGGCAAGCCAAATTGAAGCTGATGAAAATAATCCTCAAGATTTGGTTTACGACCTTTGCCCTTGTGAACAGCATACCCCTTTGGTTTGTTAATGATTAAAATCATCGCATCGCGATACAAAATTCGATCTTGTAAATTTAGTGTCATATTATAAGTCTAGTGTTAATCGTCGGTATAACCTAATGCCGTCGTCTTGCATATCACAAGCATAGGCGTACGCCTCAACGCCCTTAGCAAAAACATCAGCAGCTATTGCAGCATACACTGGATCAATATCCTTTGCCAAGCTAAAGCGGTCACAATCATCCCGCTGCACCACATAAACCATAGCAGCTCGAAACCCCTGTAGCACCATTTCAGCCATTTCCCTAAGATGTTTAGCTCCCCGCTCCGTCACGGCATCAGGAAACTCAACGAGTCCTCCGCGGCGCAAATGCACATTTTTAACTTCCACATAACAATTAGACTGAGGACCGTCCTGCAATAATAAATCAATTCGCGAATTTATTCCGTATTTAACTTCACGGCGAATCTTTGTATACCCGGTAAGCTCTGGAATAATACCAGCCTCAATTGCTTCTTGTGTCAGGTTATTAGGATGAGACGTATTCACGCCCACCTTCACGCCATCGCTTTCAACCATTTCCCATGTGTATTTAAGTTTACGTTCAGGATTTGTTGCAGGACTCAACCAGACAGTCGAACCCTCATTCAACAATCCCAACATCGCACCCGTACTCGTACAATGAGCTGTCACAACTTCACCCGAATCTAACCTCACATCTGTCAAAAATCGTTTATAGCGCTTAATTAATTTGCCTGTCACAAGGGGATTTTCAAATTTCATATATTTTACTCTCTATTTTTCTGAACAGCTAGATGTAGTTTTTCTTTGAGGACTTTCTCAAGTGGTTTAGTAAGATATTGAGCCACATGAATGTCACTCTTCTCTAGATTTAACAACTCAACTTGTTCTTGGTTTTTTTCTGCACACAAAATAATTCCAAGCGGAGATTCTTCTCCCTCTTTCCTTTCATATCGATCTAACCAACGAAGATATAATTCAACCTACCCTTTGTAAGATGCTTGAAATTTCCCTAATTTCAACTCAATCAAAATGAGTCTATTTAAGCCCCTATGATAAAAAAGTAAATCAATGTAAAAATCTTCATGACCGATTGAGATACGTTTCTGCCGAGCTACAAATGTAAAATCCCCGCCAAGCTCTAGCAAGAATTTCTCTAGATCACGGAGTATTGCTTGCTCCAGTTCCCCCTCACTATAAGCATCCTCTAAACCCAAGAAATCTAGTACATACGGATCTTTCAATACAATATTTGCCGTTACATTCCCAGTCTGACGCAATACTTCTAAATCGTTCTTAATTGTTAATTCTGGTTTTTTTGAAAGAGCCGTCCTCTCAAACAACATTCCTTGTATTTTTTCCCTGAGAATACGAACACTCCATCGCTCAGCACAGCACAGTTCAATATAAAAGTCTCTTTTTAGTCGATCCTCTAAAGGCAAAATTTCAACAATATGACTCCAACTCAATTGTTGCGACAGTGTCGCGACAATTGAGTCATCCGGAAATAAGTCATAAAACTTGATCATTCTTGAAATTGCAGTCTTAGTAAACCCTCGTCCACAATCTAAAGTTAATTGTTGCGACACTGTCGCAACAATTTGCTCCCCATAATCAGCTCTACCATATTTCTGGATATCTACCTTGATAACTCTACCTATAGACCAATTAAGCATAACAAGTTCTGAGTTCGCAGAACGAATGATGGTTTCTCTAGCCCCAACAACTAATTTCTTGATCGTGGGAATAAGCTGTAATTCTATTTCGGACTTTATGTTTGACAAATCAGACACGATATTACCTTTCATCGAACAATCCTCTGTCACAAGGGGATTTTCAAATTTCATAGAACCGTCTATTATTATATTAAGTTGATTAACCATACGATAATTCACACAAGATGACAAATCCTACTGCAGCTATCCTCGTAATCGGCAATGAAGTTCTATCTGGGCGAACCCAAGACGCTAATGTTAATTTTATAGCAAAACGTTTGAGTGACCTTGGCGTTACCTTGAGTGAAGTCAGAATCATACCTGATATTGAGGGGATGATTATTGATGCAATTCGGACGTTATCAGACAAATATGATCAAGTTTTTACAACCGGAGGCATCGGCGCAACTCATGATGATATCACGGCTGCTAGCATCGCAAAAGCTTTTAACCGGAGCCTTCATACAGACCCTGAGGCTGTTAAAATCTTGCAAACTTATTATCTTGAACGCCTTAATGAAACGCGCCTCAAAATGGCCATCATCCCTGAAGGCAGCAGTTTAATTAAAAACCCTGTCAGTGCCGCCCCAGGTTTTCAGATTAAAAATGTTTATTGTATGGCCGGTATTCCCGCCGTTATGCAAGCTATGTTTGATGTGATCATTCCGACCTTAAAAATAGGACAAACGTTTCATGCAAAAACAATTAAGAGCTTTATCTTAGAAAATGATATCGCTCAACCCCTGACGGATATTCAGAACGCCCATACCACAGTTGAGATTGGGAGCTACCCATCATTTCTATCCCCCGGGAAATGGGGTGTTAGCCTTGTCGTGCGCGGAACAGATTTGGATGCGATTAACCATTCAATCGACGATATATGCGCCATGATCAAAGCACAAGGTCATGAATACATTATTGAGTGAGAGTAGTTTCACAAAGCCGTCACCTTAAATTAAAGAGGGCAAAAGAAACCTTATCAAAAAATCTTTTACCCATAATGAAAGAGCGGCTCTTTTAGTACATAAACCTGTACTCTATCCACCCCTGAAATAATCACCTTAAAGACAACGCTTTCTTGTTTTAAAATTTATCCAGCATGATATTAGCGTCATTAATAGAGCTAGTTCGTAGATTCTATTCTAATTTTTGGCTGAAGTGCCAAACATCCATCAACTTGCACCAATAAACCCCAAAATAACAGAGCCATATAATTGGCGGAATATTTGAGAGATTTTATGCAAACATGCGTGTTCATTAATCTAAAATTAAACAATGCCTTTCTAAAATATAGTCGTATCTTCCTGAAAAAACCTCTGAATAAAAAGAAGGCTATATATGTTTACTAAGTCTACGATCATTGGGTCTCTCAAAAATTGGTCAAAACTACATCCTGATAGGATTGCCTATACCTTTTTTCGCAATGAGTCTCGCGAAGAAATAACCTATAACGAACTCGATCGTCGTGCTCGGTGTATAGCCACTTTGTTACAATCATATGGAGATTGTCAAGGTGAGCGCGTGATGATCCTTTTAAATCCAAGCCTAGATTATATAGCCGCTTTCATGGGGTGCCTTTATGCAGGGGTAATTGCTGTTCCTGCCTATCCTCCCCGCAATAATCACCATACGAAACGCCTCGAAAAGGTTATCGAAGATGCAGGGGCAAAGTTTATTCTCACGACCCAGAACTTCGAAGATAGACTCGATAATCTATCCTCTAAAATTTGCTTTATCGAACAATGCAGTGATATTAATCCTAGCCTTTATCAAGAATACCCTGTTGCACCTCAGGATATTGCTTTTCTACAATATACATCAGGTTCCACTGGCAACCCAAAAGGCGTTATTGTCAGCCATGAGAATTTGACAGTTAACATCCAGATTCTTCGTTCTTTTATGAACGAGGGAGAAAATAAAGTATGTTCATGGTTGCCGCCCTACCACGATATGGGTTTGGTTTATGGCATATTATTACCGCTTTACTATGGTTGGCCTGACTTTTTGATGTCGCCTAGTTCATTTGTCAGCGATCCTATTCGCTGGTTACAGATTATCTCACAAGAAGGTGTGACCGCTGTCGCTGCTCCTAATTTTGCCTATGACTTGTGTGTTGAGGCGACCCTCCAAGGAGGAATGCCACTGTTAGATTTAAGTCAGTGGACATTTGCTATTAACGGAGCCGAGCCGGTTCGGGCAGATACCATTCGTAACTTCATAAAAACATTTAGTCCTTATGGGTTTCAAGAAAGCAGCATGCGCCCAGGATATGGGATGGCAGAAACAACTTTAGAAACTGCACTTTGTTATTCCCCTAAGACAATTGAAGTTTCTAAGGCCGCTCTGGAAGAAGGCAAAATTAAGGCGCCCCAATCTCCTGAAGATTCTTACGAGTTGGTCGATTGTGGTTGGCCAAGTCATGACAATAAAATCAAGATTTTAGACCCTGAAACACGAGAAATAGCGGCTCATGATCAAATTGGAGAAATCTGGTTCCATGGGCCAAGTGTTGCTCAGGGGTATTGGGGTAAGCCTGAGTTAACACAAGAGATTTTTAAGGCTAAGGTTAAAGGTGATGACTCAGAAAAAGAGTACCTTCGTACCGGTGACTTAGGCTGGGTCGATAATCATGGTCATGTTTATGTTACAGGGCGTCTTAAAGACCTAATTATTATCGGTGGTCGTAACTATTATCCGCAAGACTTTGAACATACCACTGCAGAAAGCCATGAAGACCTAATTAATAATGCCGCTGCTGCCTTTACGATTGATACCGACAAGGGATCTGAACTTGTCATTGTTCAAGAAGTTAAACGTCACATAAAGGACTTCGAGTCTATCTTTGCAGCAATTCGCCAAGCCATTTCGCAAGCTCATGAGGTGTTTGTTCAACGGATTATTCTCATTCAACGGGCGAGTTTACCAAAAACGTCAAGTGGTAAGGTACAGCGAAAATTAACCCAGTCAATGCTGCTGAATGGAGAGTTGCGTATTCAAGCAGAATGGCAAGCGCCGAAAATTCAAAACAGGAACAAAATGCCTCTGGTTTCGAAAGATTCCGTTGACATATTAATGTGGATACAAGATTGGATCAAACAAAGCTTTGATCTGCCATTAGTTACAGGACAAGATTCTTTTGCCAACTATGGCTTTACCTCTCTCTTGGCGGCTCAATTCTGTAGCGAGTTAAGCGAATGGTGTGGCGTAGAGTTATCTCCTGTGCTGTTATGGGACTACCCCACGCCAGTAAAATTAGCAGAATATTTGACAACAGCAAAGTCGCTTCATGCCCAGAAAATCACCCAAGCATCCAAAGAACCAATAGCGATAATAGGGATTGGTTGTCGTTTACCTGGTGGGGCGGATCTCAAAGAGTTTTGGGACCTTCTTCAAGATGGTCGAGACGGGATCAGAGACATTCCCTCCGAACGCTTTGATCTTGATGCCTATTATGATCCCGATCCTACAATACCCGGAAAGATGAATACCCGTTGGGGTGGTTTTATTGATGATGTCGATCTTTTTGATGCGGCCTTCTTTGGTATCAGTCCTCGTGAAGCTGAGATGATGGACCCGCAACAACGCCTTCTGCTCGAGACAACGTGGAAAGCCTTGGAAAATGCGGGGATTAATCCGCAGCAGTTGAAGGAAAGCCATACAGCAATTCTCATTGGGGCGTCGACCTCCGATTATTCAAACTTGTTACTCCAACAAAAAACAAATGAAAGCCTTAATGCCTATCTTGGGACAGGAACAGCGCTGAGCGCGGATGCCGGAAGGTTGGCTTATGTGCTGGGAACGCGTGGTGAAGCCTTGACCATTGATACCGCCTGTTCATCTTCTCTGGTAGCTCTGTATCATGCTTGTGATGACCTACGGGATGGAGAATGTGATTTGGCCATAGCCGGCGCTGTTAATCTTGTTTTAGCACCGGACTTAACGGTTGCTTTGAGTAAAGCGGGGATGCTCTCTCCAACAGGGCGATGTCAGACTTTTGATGTGAATGCCAATGGCTATGTTCGCTCAGAAGGATGTGGTGTGTTGATTCTCAAGCGCCTTGCAGATGCTGAACGGGATGGCGATCGTATTTTAGCCGTGATTAAGGGCACAGCTGTCAATCAGGATGGCGCCAGCAATGGCTTTACGGCACCCAATGGTCGCGCTCAAGTCGAGGTATTTACAGAAGCTCTCCAAAAAAGTAACTTAAAGGGAACGGATATCGACTACATCGAAGCCCATGGTACGGGGACGCCGTTGGGTGATCCGATTGAAGTCCATTCTATTGCAGAAGTCTATGGCGGTGGCAGACAGAAACCCCTGATCTTGGGATCCGTTAAGAGTAATATTGGCCACCTAGAAGCCGCAGCCGGTATGGCCGGTCTCATTAAAGTGGTTTTATCCTTGCAAAACGAAAAGATTCCGGGCAACCTTCATTTCCAAACAGTGAATCCTTTAATTGAGTTAGATCGTATCCCGGCTCAAGTTGCAACGGGCCTGATTCCTTGGCAACGTGGAGACAAACCGCGTCGAGCTGCCGTCAGCTCGTTTGGCTTTACAGGCACGAATGCCCATGTAATCTTAGAAGAGGCTCCACAATCCCCTAAAACAATCAATGAGATCGATCGCCATGATCATATCTTAACGCTGTCTGCAAAATCAGAAGCGTCTCTTAAAGCGCTGACGGAGTCCTATCAGGCATATCTGTTCACTCATCCTGAGTTTGATATTGGGGATGTTTGTTATACTGCCAACACCGGACGGGCTCACTTTGGCCACCGTGTTGCTGTCATCGGACAGACAGTTGAAGACATAGTCAATAAACTCAAGACCAGAGACTTTATTCAAGGAACAGCTCTGAATAATCATAAGGTCGCATTTTTATTCACCGGTCAAGGATCCCAGTATGTGGGGATGGGCAAAGCGTTGTATGAAACAAGTCCCGTCTTTAAAGACGCTTTAGATGAATGCGCTAATCTTCTCATAGAACATTTGGATAAACCTCTGCTCAATGTGTTATGGGAAGATAAGGAAGCAATTCATCAAACTCAATACACTCAACCGTGTCTTTTTGCTCTTGAATACGCCCTGTTTAAAATGTGGCAAAGTTGGGGCATCCAACCCACATATGTCATGGGGCATAGTGTTGGGGAATATGTGGCTGCGGTTATAGCGGGCGTGATGTCACTAAGAGATGGTCTAAAATTAATTGCTGCCCGTGGCCGCCTAATGCAATCCTTGCCGGCTGGCGGCGGGATGGCAGCACTTCAGGTTGATGAAGAAACCTTAACGGCACTCATTCAAGAGTCAAATGCTAACATTGACTTAGCCGCTGTTAATGGTCCAAAGCAACGGGTGATTTCCGGGACCTTGGACGAGATCCATAAGGTCGTGACACTCGCCAAGAGTAAAAAACTGAAAGCTCAACAACTGGAAGTGTCACATGCCTTCCACTCTTCGTTGATGGATCCAGTTCTCGAGGCGTTTAAAACCATAGCCGCAGCTATTGCGTATAAGGCACCACAACTCGGTTTAGTCTCGAATGTGACAGGTACCGTCATGTTCGAAGCCCCGACCGCAGATTACTGGGTTAACCATCTGCGTCAAGCGGTTCAGTTTGAAGCCAGCATTCAAACATTAGAAGCTGAAGGATGTACGGCCTTTATTGAAGCAGGACCGTCCCCTGTCTTGACTACCTTGGGGCAACTCTGTGTGCCAGGTGACAACCACACCATATGGGTAGCCTCATTATCAGAGAAAGAGTCGGACTGGCAAATGTTGACGGAGAGTCTCTCTAATTTGTACATTGCTGGCGTTGAAATAGACTGGGCAGGTATTGATGCTCCCTATCATCGGCGCAAATTAGATCTGCCAACCTACGCCTTTGACCGGCAACGGTATTGGGCGCCTGTTCTGGATGAAGCACGCCGTCATCAGGATAATTATGTCGATCCTGACTGGTTCTATGGGCTGCAATGGCTCCCCCACGAGCTAAACTCAAGTGCGACAAGAGAAGCGTTGAGCAGACGTTGGTTACTGATTGGCGATCATCCTTTAATGCAAGAAGTCGGGTCTCTCCTCAAGGCAAAGGGAATATCATGCCTTACCCTTAACGAAGATGTATTGGATAGCAAAGAGTCGGTCTTGTCGGCAATTTCTGATCTCGTCAAGGAAGAACCGCTGTCCGGGGTTATTTATGGTTTAGGTCTGGATCAAGCAACGACGACACTATCAGATCTGAAGCATCAAACGGCCGGATTATTACACCTTGTTCAATCTTTGGTACAAGAGAATCAAGAACCTGTTCTTTGGGTCTTAACAGCCGACGCACAACCGATTGGAAAAATGACGAATCTTGCCGCAGCGCTCCTGTTAGGGATGAGTAAAGTGATTGCCCTGGAACATCCGGACTTACACTGCTCCCGCTTAGATCTAGACGGAACACAAGACATAACGCAACAAGCCGGGATTGTCTTAAACGAACTAGAACGCCGTGACGGCGAAGGAGAAGTAGCCTATCGCGAGGGGATCCGTTATGTGCCGCGCTTAGATCGGGTTAAAGATACCGTGGGCGGAAAACCTTTAGTTATTGATTCTAAGGCAAGCTATGTCATTACCGGGGGCTTGGGTGCTCTAGGATTAGAAGTTGCCGGATGGCTAATCAGCAAAGGGGCAAAACATCTAACCTTGCTCGGTCGTCGCTCCCCTCATGATCAAGCGACAGCTAAGATTGCTGATTGGCAATCACAGGGTGTTACGATCACGACAAGAACTGTCGATGTGGCCGATCGAGATGCTTTAGCTTCTGTGCTTTCTGAACATGGAACAGTCACCCCCCCCATCAAAGGTATTATTCATGCAGCAGGCGTGCTAGACGATCGATTGTTGATGAATCAAGAATGGTCTGTGTTCGAAAAAGTCTTGTCAGGCAAGGCAATGGGAGCGTGGCATTTACATGAATTGAGCGCTAACCTGCCTCTGGACTTCTTTATACTCTTCTCGTCTGTTGCAAGTATGGTGGGATCCTTAGGTCAAAGTAATTATGCCGCAGCCAATGCGTATCTTGATTCATTAGCCTATTATCGACACACCCATGATTTACCTGTCTTAAGTATTAACTGGGGTCCTTGGGCTGATGTAGGAATGGCCAATACCGTGCAAAAGTTCGATCCCGGTATCCAACGGCTTTCGATCAAGCATTCGCTTAATGCGCTCTCGCATTGTCTGAACACTTCGTTATCTCAATACATGGTCGCTGACATCAATTGGTCAACCCTTAATCTTGGCCAAGCAATGCCCGCTCTCCTTCAAATCCTAAGCCCTAATTTAGGGGGGCAACAGCCTTTGTCTCAGGAAATGTTGTCATTAACAAATTCATCCATCTCAATTGAAAAGAAAATTCAGTCTTTAAGTATACTTTTAGCCAGTTATTTGAAACGTCTTGTCGCAGTTGGGATATCGGAAAATGACTATGACAAAAATTTCTTTGAATTGGGGAATAATTCCTTAATGGCAGCTGAATTTGCCCATATAATTAATAAAGAAATGAAGGATATGGTTACGATAACAATAAAAGACATCTATACCTATAATACCATTAATTCATTGGCGTCATTTATTCAGAGTAATTTTACTGAACATGCAGCTCCAAGCATAGGGAGCATTATTACAGAATCCACCTCTAAAACACGAGACGAAAATGATTTCAAAATTCATTTTGAATCACCTGTCAGTAAAACAACAAAAGATTTAATTAAAAGTGGTTTAAATAGTTACAATGAGATCTTACTAAGAAAGACCCATGAACAAGATCTCACCTTTATTTTTCAGGACAAAAAAACCAACGCAACTGTTGCTGGATTGGTAGGGACAATATCTGTTTATGAGGATAAAAAAACAGCATCGATAAATGCTCTGTGGGTTCGTAAAGATTACCGCAAGCAAGGAATTGCAAATAGGTTATTTAAGGCATTTGAAACCCACGTTTTCAACGAAGGATGCGACACAATTCAACTTGATTTATTCAATTACCAACATCCTGTTTTCTTTGAGAAGCAGGGATTTGAGTTGGTAAAAATCCTTCCAAATTTTCCTGTCCCCTATGATTTATTTCTCCTGAGAAAAAATATTGCACAATTAAAGGGAGCAGCTGAAAGAGATGAAGATATTCTTTTTGTGAGTGATGATGGCCTTATTAAAGGAATGCTTCTTAAAGAAATGGCAAGTATTAATTCTCATTACTTTGAAGGACATCCCATAGATTTTGCGATTTATATAACCTCTGGCCATAATAATTCTATCGTTGGGGGGGCAATGGGTTACCACGTTATGTCTTATGGCGTTGGGACTTCTGCATGGATTGATAGCAACTTTAGAGGAACAAATGTCAGTAAAATTTTATTTGATAGTTTTACGGATTACTTGAAGCGGCAAAATTGTAAAGAGTTTATTGGGGGGACATTAGGAAGTGATGCTTTAAGTCTTTATTTGAAATCTGGGTTTTATGTTGTGGAAAAAATACCTGAATGGGTAGGAAAAGCCGATAAAACGTTTATAAGAAAGAAACTATAATTATTGACTGTCAATGCTAATCAATAAGTCTAAGGTATTAAAAGGCTTTTCTATGTTTTAGGACAGCGAGCATAATAAACGAACTGCTTCCTATTAAGGTAAAGAAAAAGAAGAAAGCTTTTTCTAGTCCGAAATCTGTTGTAAAGTGCGAAGCTAAATTCTTCAAAATGGGTGTTGAGAGAAAACCGGTCATTAAAGTTATCAGTATAATTGTCAAAGAGCTTAGAATATTTCGTACCATGAATACTTTTGTAAGTTTATTCTGATTTATATTATCTTGGAAGAAGTGCTGGGCGGATGCAAAACAATAAGAAGAGCAAAATCCCCCAATAAAAAATATTAATCCAAGTAAAATAAAACTAATGTTTATCCATCCTAATACGATCACAGACAAAGCAGTCAAATACGCAAAGTTATAATTAGAATGAAAAACCTTGTTTAATTGATTTTTGTTAAAGAAAATCCCGTTGCCTAATACCCCGCCAAAGCCCGATAGAGACAAGAGAATACCAACATCAATGTTACTAAATGAAAGTTTTAAGAAGGGTATTGCTGAAACATTAACTATATTGAGCCAAATAAAAGAGAGAGTAAAAAGAAAGTAATAAAAGAGATAATCAATCTTTGATGTAATCACTTCCTTAACATTATATTCTGCTAGAGAGCGAGTGGATGGAAAAACGTCGCAGGTTTTACTGGTGTAGGTGAAAAATATTAAGGGCAGGATAAATAAAACCTGTACCAAGAGAAGCTGTTGAAATGTTAGGAAACTTAGAAAGCATCCTGTTATAATCGGCGATAGAAAATAGCCGATATAATTAGCTTGTCTATTAAGACTTATGGCAATTTTCTTTTGTATGGATTTTGTGAAAAGCGAACACAGTCGATCAAACATAACATTTTCAACGTTTGAAAAGATCAAAATTAAACATAGAGTCGCAACTGAAGAATGCAAATAGCTTTTAAGAGAGGTAGAGATGTATGCTAAAAGTAATATACCAAAAATCATCAATACACTGGTCAAGATTAGTGTCGTTTTAATCCGCAGGAAACGAAGAAGGGGAATGAGACACCATAGAATGACAAGAGCCGGTAAATAGCCGTATATGCTAATCATTATTAAAAACTCAAGTGATTTAGTATCTTCAAAAAAGTAAATAATTGCGCTTAAGAGAATAATTTTTCCAGAAAGTATAAATATCAGGTGACCAAGGAGTAAAGGAAAGTAGCTCCCAGATACTTTGGAATAAAAACTTATTCTGCGGGAAATGTACTCTAAAACGCTCGTTGAGTTAGCCATATTTGAGTTCCTCAAAACTATTCGTCAAAGCAGCCAATTTATACCAAGCATCTTTTGCTGCCTCATAGTTCTGACCTTCAAAACATTTTGACATCCAAAATAATTGTCTTAGAACAGAAATTAAAATATCGTTCTCTTGGATTTTTAAAGATACCCCACTAAACGCTTCATAACATCTAATTAATTTCTTATATAACCGTGTATCAATATCGTAATTATCCTGCTTCTTTACCATAGAAAAGCTTGCAACAGTTTCAACTACGTCTATCGTCCTAGGAAATAAATAAACAGCTTCCCAATCAATTAAAGAGAATATTTCCTCAGACATCCATAAGATATTCTTTGGTTTAATATCATTATGGGCAAAGACAATGTCATCCCCCGATAACTGATCAATAAAAAAGTCTTTGAGATTTAATGATGCAAATTTGTTATTTAAAATCTCAAGTGTTTCCTTATCCTTAAAAAGAAGACTAGCTTGAGACAAGCCATTCATAATCTTATTCTTGTTTTCAAGAGGGCGTACGAGATTGAGGCCATATATTTTTTTTTGTTCTAAGAAGATAGGATCAATACTATCAACAGGAATTTTATGTATTTTGGATAATAACTCTATGACTTGTAATTTTTGCTTTTCATTCAGGTCATTTACATCATACTCTTGGCCTTCGACAAAATCGTAGAGAGAAAAACATATTCCGTCTTCTTCGAAAACAGTTTTTCCAAAAACTGTTTTCATGCCAGGTGATCGGGTTAGATCCCTTACATTATTAATGAGCTGATTTTGGTACTCTAGATGGTTCAAAATTTGTTGCACAGACAAAACATAAGCTGCACAAAGATAAGAAAGATTATGAGTTTTTAGAATAACTTTACTTCCGTCTTCAGTGATAAGTAAAAATGTAGCGCTGTGATAAGTTTTAGCTAAAGACTTTATTGAGATGGGCTCAGAGCCACAACATTCCTTTAAAATAGGCTTTGTTACATTTAATAATGCTTGATCATCCATTAATTTTCTCGGTTAAGTGAATACCTATCCTTTATATATTGTGGCAAAAAATAGATAAAAAATGCTTAACAGAAGCAAGGCGTTGTTAAAGAAATCTTTAGGATTATGCGTCATATTGAAATCAGAGTATGGCTAAAATAATTGTTAAGCCACCTCATGGGGTAAAAGGAATGGAGCAAAAAATAATTATTATGGCTGCCATGCCTGGGCTAAAACAAGAGATTGCTTTAAAGAAATTAGAAGCAATCGGGTATAGCATTATCAAGAACTGCAGTACTCAGGAGCTATTTTTACAATTAGGCCACCCTTCAGCTGACCACTTGGTTATTAGCCTTACGCTTAATAGAGAGCTGATCAATATTAGAGAGAAGTTTGTTGAGCAAAAAATAAATTTTACTCGTAGCAGCAACAATCTAACATTTCTATGTCTTATTGATGATTTGTACGAGCTATTGGGGGAAGGGCTAAGTAATTCTGAAAAGGATCTCAATCAGCTAAAGGAACAATTTGCTCTAATAAGTTATTTGCGCCAGTATGCAACGATCGCGATCGAGACAACTACACTTTCGGCAGAGATTCTTGAGAGTATGATAGAGCATTATTTCGATGTAACCGGAGAAAAGCTGCCGTTAGTCAGATTGATATCTTTTTCTTATCGAATGGGAATTCCTAAAGAAGCTAACCTTGTCTTTGATGGGCGTTTCTTACCAAATCCCCATTACGACAGAACATGCTCAGCATTAACTGGAAAAGATTTAGAAGTTCAAGAATTTATTGAACGTGATCCCAATTGGCAAGATTATTCTATCAGTATGAAATCGCTTATTAAGATGACTCTTTTTAATTTCAAAAAGGTGGATTTAGGAAAATTCATAACTATTGCTTGTGGTTGTACTGGTGGACAACATCGATCAGTTTTTATGGTCGAGCACGTGGGGGCGTGGCTTAAAGAATTAAATTTCAATACACGTATTGATCACCGAGATATGCCACGCAACTAAAATGCAATAAGGACCAAAATCATTTAGACCTCTTGCAATATTTCTATAAACTTACCCAGTATTTGGGTAGCTTGATCGTCGCTGTATTTATCTAGCCTATATTTCAACGTAATATGAATCTTGTTATGAGGATATAACCGCACTTTAAAGGACAGGTGACGGGAATCAATGCCCCAAAGATGAGTCGAGTCACTTGAAACTTGAATTGGTGTGATTGTCTTGTCATGGATAGTGATACTCGTCTGATCAAATCTCTGAAAATCATAAGAAATTGGCGGGATATTTATATCAAACAATCGTAAAACTGATATAGGTACTTGTTTGTTGTCAGGGATATCTAATAATTGTTGTTGGATAACTTTTGCTATTTGAATAAGCGGTTGTTGCAGCACGTCTTGACAACGCACAATTAATTCACAGGATGTATCGCCAATCACATTGCTCCACTCACCACTATTCCTCCCAGCAGACAAGACCATTATCGAAGTATCCGCTTGGTGCGTAAAATGATATATCGTTTTATGAATAGCCGCGAGAAATAAGTTGCTGAGGGTTAAATGGTGATCTTTTGCTAGTATATAAAGTTTATCAATAATACTCTGTTCTAGATCAAAACTTAATTTGCTTCCAGAAATAGCTTTGTTCGTTTGTTTAGAGGGCTGCTTAAAAAGATCAACGTATTGAAAGCCCTTTAGATTATTTTCCCAGTAATCCTTTAAGGAACCTGTTAGATAAGGACAAATGTTATCCAATGTCCATTGGATATAATTAGAGTATTGATAATAGTCGCTAACATTCTTTCTCAAAGGATTTTGATATTCTTCAAAAATTTCCGAAAGTAAAAGAATAGGTGTTGTGCCATCTGAGATTAAGTGATGGATATTCATGAGGAGAACATAATGATCTGGACCTTTGTTAATCAATAAAAATTTGATTAGAGGACCTTTTTCAAGATTAAATGATGAGTTGAAGAATGTGTTATATATCTCCTCTAAATTATCAGAAAGGGCGTCTAACGTTTCCAATGAAAAGTTTATTTTTGACGGAATAATCTGGATAGGTTGATCTTCGAGAGTAACAAAAGTTGCTCTTAATATGTCATGGCGGTTTAGAATAACTTCTATAGCATTGCTTAAAGAATTAATCTTGATTGCTGTTGGAAGGTTCAGTGCTAAAGGGATAGTATAAGCCAGATGGTTTTGTTGCGATTTTAAATAAGACCATATTTCAAGTTGTTGCGGAGATAAAGGAATGCAAAATGATGTATTATTATTTTGTGTGGGTGTTTCATCTGCTCTTTTATTGGAATTCTCTATAACAAGGGTTGCAATTCCATAAATGGATGCAACGTCTGATAATTTTTTGTTGCTAATTAAGTTTAGATCACTACCCAAATAATTATTTATTTTATTCGTAAGTTGAATTGTCATTAATGAATCCATACCCAATTCAAATAAGTTTTGGTCTAATCGTATTTCTTGGTGAAACGGCAATTTTAAGATCTCTCGAACAAAATCTGTCAAGAGAGGTGCCAAGTAATTTAGTTTATCTTCGTTGGTATAGCGAGGGTTTTGTAACAATTGGTCCCTATCAGCCAACTGTTCATGCCCCCCTAAATTAGGGCTTAGGATTTGAAGGAGAGCGGGCATTGCTTGGCCAAGATTAAGGGTTGACCAATTGATGTCAGCGACCATGTATTGAGATAACGAAGTGTTCAGACAATGCGAGAGCGCATTAAGCGAATGCTTGATCGAAAGCCGTTGGATACCGGGATCGAACTTTTGCACGGTATTGGCCATTCCTACATCAGCCCAAGGACCCCAGTTAATACTTAAGACAGGTAAATCATGGGTGTGTCGATAATAGGCTAATGAATCAAGATACGCATTGGCTGCGGCATAATTACTTTGACCTAAGGATCCCACCATACTTGCAACAGACGAGAAGAGTATAAAGAAGTCCAGAGGCAGGTTAGCGCTCAATTCATGTAAATGCCACGCTCCCATTGCCTTGCCTGACAAGACTTTTTCGAACACAGACCATTCTTGATTCATCAACAATCGATCGTCTAGCACGCCTGCTGCATGAATAATACCTTTGATGGGGGGGGTGACTGTTCCATGTTCAGAAAGCACAGAAGCTAAAGCATCTCGATCGGCCACATCGACAGTTCTTGTCGTGATCGTAACACCCTGTGATTGCCAATCAGCAATCTTAGCTGTCGCTTGATCATGAGGGGAGCGACGACCGAGCAAGGTTAGATGTTTTGCCCCTTTGCTGATTAGCCATCCGGCAACTTCTAATCCTAGAGCACCCAAGCCCCCGGTAATGACATAGCTTGCCTTAGAATCAATAACTAAAGGTTTTCCGCCCACGGTATCTTTAACCCGATCTAAGCGCGGCACATAACGGATCCCCTCGCGATAGGCTACTTCTCCTTCGCCGTCACGGCGTTCTAGTTCGTTTAAGACAATCCCGGCTTGTTGCGTTATGTCTTGTGTTCCGTCTAGATCTAAGCGGGAGCAGTGTAAGTCCGGATGTTCCAGGGCAATCACTTTACTCATCCCTAACAGGAGCGCTGCGGCAAGATTCGTCATTTTTCCAATCGGTTGTGCGTCGGCTGTTAAGACCCAAAGAACAGGTTCTTGATTCTCTTGTACCAAAGATTGAACAAGGTGTAATAATCCGGCCGTTTGATGCTTCAGATCTGATAGTGTCGTCGTTGCTTGATCCAGACCTAAACCATAAATAACCCCGGACAGCGGTTCTTCCTTGACGAGATCAGAAATTGCCGACAAGACCGACTCTTTGCTATCCAATACATCTTCGTTAAGGGTAAGGCATGATATTCCCTTTGCCTTGAGGAGAGACCCGACTTCTTGCATTAAAGGATGATCGCCAATCAGTAACCAACGTCTGCTCAACGCTTCTCTTGTCGCACTTGAGTTTAGCTCGTGGGGGAGCCATTGCAGCCCATAGAACCAGTCAGGATCGACATAATTATCCTGATGACGGCGTGCTTCATCCAGAACAGGCGCCCAATACCGTTGCCGGTCAAAGGCGTAGGTTGGCAGATCTAATTTGCGCCGATGATAGGGAGCATCAATACCTGCCCAGTCTATTTCAACGCCAGCAATGTACAAATTAGAGAGACTCTCCGTCAACATTTGCCAGTCCGACTCTTTCTCTGATAATGAGGCTACCCATATGGTGTGGTTGTCACCTGGCACACAGAGTTGCCCCAAGGTAGTCAAGACAGGGGACGGTCCTGCTTCAATAAAGGCCGTACATCCTTCAGCTTCTAATGTTTGAATGCTGGCTTCAAACTGAACCGCTTGACGCAGATGGTTAACCCAGTAATCTGCGGTCGGGGCTTCGAACATGACGGTACCTGTCACATTCGAGACTAAACCGAGTTGTGGTGCCTTATACGCAATAGCTGCGGCTATGGTTTTAAACGCCTCGAGAACTGGATCCATCAACGAAGAGTGGAAGGCATGTGACACTTCCAGTTGTTGAGCTTTCAGTTTTTTACTCTTGGCGAGTGTCACGACCTTATGGATCTCGTCCAAGGTCCCGGAAATCACCCGTTGCTTTGGACCATTAACAGCGGCTAAGTCAATGTTAGCATTTGACTCTTGAATGAGTGCCGTTAAGGTTTCTTCATCAACCTGAAGTGCTGCCATCCCGCCGCCAGCCGGCAAGGATTGCATTAGGCGGCCACGGGCAGCAATTAATTTTAGACCATCTCTTAGTGACATCACGCCCGCTATAACCGCAGCCACATATTCCCCAACACTATGCCCCATGACATATGTGGGTTGGATGCCCCAACTTTGCCACATTTTAAACAGGGCGTATTCAAGAGCAAAAAGACACGGTTGAGTGTATTGAGTTTGATGAATTGCTTCCTTATCTTCCCATAACACATTGAGCAGAGGTTTATCCAAATGTTCTATGAGAAGATTAGCGCATTCATCTAAAGCGTCTTTAAAGACGGGACTTGTTTCATACAACGCTTTGCCCATCCCCACATACTGGGATCCTTGACCGGTGAATAAAAATGCGACCTTATGATTATTCAGAGCTGTTCCTTGAATAAAGTCTCTGGTCTTGAGTTTATTGACTATGTCTTCAACTGTCTGTCCGATGACAGCAACACGGTGGCCAAAGTGAGCCCGTCCGGTGTTGGCAGTATAACAAACATCCCCAATATCAAACTCAGGATGAGTGAACAGATATGCCTGATAGGACTCCGTCAGCGCTTTAAGAGACGCTTCTGATTTTGCAGACAGCGTTAAGATATGATCATGGCGATCGATCTCATTGATTGTTTTAGGGGATTGTGGAGCCTCTTCTAAGATTACATGGGCATTCGTGCCTGTAAAGCCAAACGAGCTGACGGCAGCTCGACGCGGTTTGTCTCCACGTTGCCAAGGAATCAGGCCCGTTGCAACTTGAGCCGGGATACGATCTAACTCAATTAAAGGATTCACTGTTTGGAAATGAAGGTTGCCCGGAATCTTTTCGTTTTGCAAGGATAAAACCACTTTAATGAGACCGGCCATACCGGCTGCGGCTTCTAGGTGGCCAATATTACTCTTAACGGATCCCAAGATCAGGGGTTTCTGTCTGCCACCGCCATAGACTTCTGCAATAGAATGGACTTCAATCGGATCACCCAACGGCGTCCCCGTACCATGGGCTTCGATGTAGTCGATATCCGTTCCCTTTAAGTTACTTTTTTGGAGAGCTTCTGTAAATACCTCGACTTGAGCGCGACCATTGGGTGCCGTAAAGCCATTGCTGGCGCCATCCTGATTGACAGCTGTGCCCTTAATCACGGCTAAAATACGATCGCCATCCCGTTCAGCATCTGCAAGGCGCTTGAGAATCAACACACCACATCCTTCTGAGCGAACATAGCCATTGGCATTCACATCAAAAGTCTGACATCGCCCTGTTGGAGAGAGCATCCCCGCTTTACTCAAAGCAACCGTTAAGTCCGGTGCTAAAACAAGATTAACAGCGCCGGCTATGGCCAAATCACATTCTCCATCCCGTAGGTCATCACAAGCATGATACAGAGCTACCAGAGAAGATGAACAGGCGGTATCAATGGTCAAGGCTTCACCACGCGTTCCCAGCACATAAGCCAACCTTCCGGCATCCGCGCTCAGCGCTGTTCCTGTCCCAAGATAGGCATTAAGGCTTTCATTTGTTTTTTGTTGGAGTAACAAGTTTGAATAATCGGAGGTCGACGCCCCAATGAGAATTGCTGTATGGCTTTCCTTCAACTGCTGCGGATTAATCCCCGCATTTTCCAAGGCTTTCCACGTTGTCTCGAGCAGAAGGCGTTGTTGCGGGTCCATCATCTCAGCTTCACGAGGACTGATACCAAAGAAGGCCGCATCAAAAAGATCGACATCATCAATAAAACCACCCCAACGGGTATTCATCTTTCCGGGTATTGTAGGATCGGGATCATAATAGGCATCAAGATCAAAGCGTTCGGAGGGAATGTCTCTGATCCCGTCTCGACCATCTTGAAGAAGGTCCCAAAACTCCCGCAGACCCACCCCACCAGGTAAACGACAACCCATCCCTATTATTGCTATCGGTTCGTTAGAGAACATATTCCGGGCATGACAAGGAGTCTGATCTGCCCTACCCCCAGATAGAAAATCGCTGAACTGGTCAATGCTTGGATAGTCCCAAACAATAACAGGATTGATATTTATTTGTAGTATCTCTTCAAGAGATACACACATATTAACAACCCTAAGAGAGTCAAATCCTAATTCAACCCACTGTTCATCTCCCCGTATTCTTTGGTCTCCGACGACAAGACCTTGCTCCTTGATCCAATCAACTATTACCTGTTTAATTTCTGTGTTGGTTTTTGGTTGAGGGTCTGATTCTGCGACAACTTTCCCCTGAGAATCTTCAAACAATACGTCAAATTCTTGATTGAGTACCATTTGCCTTGCTTGACGACGTTGTACTTTTCCGCTGGTGGTCTTTGGCAATGCACGAGAGGGGATTAAAACAACCCTTTCTATGGTTAGTTCTAAACTTGAGGCAACAGCCATTCGGATACTTCTAACAATTTCAAGATAAGTCTCAGCACCTTTATCTTGAATCGCAGCGACTAAACAAACCGATTTTTCGTTCGTTGGATCCAAAGTAAATGCAGCACATCCAGATGATTTAATAAGCGGATGGCTCATTTCAGCGATCAATTCAATATCTTGGGGATAATAATTGCGACCTTGAATAATGATGAGATCTTTAAGACGTCCTGTAACATACAGCTCACCATCCTTCATGAAACCAAGATCGCCTGTTCGCAAGAAGTTTCCCTGAGTCGCTTCAACAGTTGCTTTAAATATTTCCTCGGTGACGTCTAGTCGCTGCCAATAACCTTCGGCAACGCTTTGTCCTTGAATCCAAATCTCACCGATTTGATCCTCAGCTAAAATTTTTCCTGTATTATGATCTACAATTATTGTAGTCATGTATGGGCGTCCTGAACTGACGCAAGTATAAGAGTCTTGGTATTTCTTTGGCGGAAGAACATCCCCTTCTTGCAACCCACTCGCTGAAATATCTCTTAAAACAGGGCCTTTACCAAGGTCAGCCCCACTGACAAACAAAGTTGTCTCGGCCATTCCATAACAAGGGAAGAAGGATTCATATCGAAAACCACATTCTTTAAACATATTATAGAATTTCTGTAATGTTTCCGCATGAATTGGTTCTGCACCATTGAAAGCACATTTCCAACTTGAGAGATCTAAAGAAGCTAATTGCTCAGGTTTTATTCGTTCACAACAATAGTTATAAGCAAAATTAGGGCCACCACTGATAGTCCCTTTATAGTCACTTATGGCCTTGAGCCACTTAATGGGATGCATCATAAAGGTTAAAGGGGCCATTAGAACACTAGGAACCCCTGAATAGAAAGGACTTAAAATTCCCCCAATAAGTCCCATGTCATGGTAAGGCGGCAACCAACTGACAAACACTGCGTTATCATGATATAGCCCCAAACCTTGCCGTAGTAATCTTAAATTATCTAAAATATTATTATGAGTAATGACCACGCCCTTAGGAACCCCTGTCGAGCCAGAGGTATATTGCAGAAAAGCAATATCTTGTGGCTTTATTTCCGCCAGAGACGCGCTTGAAGTTGTTGCAGCGAGATCTTCAAACACTAACCACTGTTTAGCTTCGGGAAGTGAGTAATTAGTTACTTTCTCTTTTAATTTCTCTGGAATAATTAATAGATCCGTTCCTGCGTTTGCCATAATACCGGCCAATTTATCCGTTAATTTTTGATTGGTTGGCGGGTAATTTAAAATAGGAATTATACCTGCATATATGCATCCCAGAAAAGACTGTATAAGCTCTAATCCAGGATGGAAAATCAGAATAACTCGATCCCCTTTACGTGCATAAGAAAGCAAGTTAGATGCTATCTTCTTTACACTGTCAGAGAGCTCTTGGTAGGTAATAGAATTTTCTTGATTTTCTGAAGATATGAAATGATATGCGATAGATGTAGGTTTTTGGTTAGCATGATAATCAAGTACTTCATTCAACGTCTGCAATGTTTCCAAAGTTTTGATTTTCATTACACTCACCAATATCTGTTTTTGAATAAAAGTTACCCTTTCAAAACTAATGCTAAACACTTAAAGATTAATTAATTTCATACACCCTTTTTTCGCCTATTTAATGCTCATCCTATATCCCATCTCTGCACCTAACCATTTAAATATCTTGAGATATACGCTTGCTAATCATCCCCTTCAGTACAGCTTATTAAATAAGACCGTTAAAGCTAAAATTGGTGGAGAATAAATCTTTTGTTAAATACTTTTGGTTAACAATAAACTGTGAAAAAACAAATAAAAGAGAATAAGAATGAAACATAATTCTTCTTTCCTACAGTCTACTCAACCCATTATTATTGAGAAAAATTGTGTTCATGTTTGGCACATTCCCCTCGATGCTGAATTTGATTTAACGTCGACACAAAAAGCCGTTTTAAGCCCTAGGGAAATTCAAACTGCAGAAAAGTTTAGGGATATTAAACATCAAAGGGACTATATCTATAGTCATATTGCTCTGCGGCATATTCTGAGCGCGTATCTTGATTGCTCTCCCCATCAAATTCCCTTGACCTTTAATAAATACAATAAGCCTTATCTTAAGCCAAATGATAACCCATGCGGAGTAGAATTTAACTTTAGTAAAACTCACGGCCTTGCCATATGCGCTTTGACTAGGGAACACCGTGTTGGCATTGATGTCGAATGTATTCGACCTATAAAAAATCAGGATAGTATTGCTAAACAAATCTTAAGCTTAAAGGAACAAGAAAATTATTTTTCAAGCTCTCTTTCAGAACGACAAAAATTATTTTTCCAATATTGGACATTAAAGGAATCTTTTATTAAAGCTATTGGTGTAGGTTTTAGTTTTGATATAGACAAAGTTACGTTTTCCCTCGATGATATCTCCCGTCCATCCATATATATCCAACCATTTCCAGAGGAATCTTCTTTGTGGTCATCAGATTTTTTTTCTGTTGGGGATAACCACTATGCAGCACTATCAACAAAGCAAGCCATTAAAGAAATAGATCACTTTGTTTGGAACGCAGAATGAAATTTACCCGACTTGCACCGTCACAGCTGAAGTATCAATTAATTAATGGTACTTTACGGGTGAAAATCATTATCCAAGATCAAAACTCGACCGTATTAGTGATTACCTGTAGTATCGCACGGATAGATATAGGATTTGTTATGCAGTTAATATGGTTCCCCTGAATAGCAATAACATTTTGAGGATATTGAGAATAACACATCCAAGGAAGCGTTTCCTCTAAAGTAACAGAATGATCATGCTCCGCAAGAAAGGCACCTAAAGGGCAGGATAATGGTAACTGAGTTGTAGGATGATACTGTTCTGAAATACCAATATCTGCCCGCAACGGCGGTATAAATATTTCTCTAAGGTTTTTATTTAAAAAAAGTTCGTCAGGAATACCCCCGTATCTATCGTTTAATGCTTTTAAAAAAGTGTCATCATCCAAGTTATGAATGGGGGGAAACCGACTTGAAATATGGGGAGCACGGCGACCTGAAACGAGCAAAAGCTTTAAATCTTTACCTTCATTAAGCAATCGCCTTGCAATATCAAAAGCGATCAGTGCCCCCAGACTGTGACCAAACAGTACTAATGGCCCAAGAAACTCATCTTTATATGTGTTATAAAGATCATCAACAAGTTCCTCATGGTTATTCAGTAAGGCTTCATGACTACGCATGCCATGGCCTGGACAATCAATACAAACTAATGCCCAATCAGAAGGAAGGTATGGGCGCCACTGGGCATAAACTATTCCACTAGCGCCACTATAGGGAAAACAAACGAGTTTCATGATATAGATATCTTCCAATGTTACAACATAGGGTCTTAACCCATGTTAAAGAATTCTCAGGTCATTATATAATAGATCGTGATTAATTTTTGGTGTACTTCGCCAACCAAAGACGTTTAATTTAATGCTCTATCCAAATTACACGTTAGCACACTCACTATAGTCAAAACAAAATG
>JAHBYH010000002.1:300000-452369 GCA_019636055.1 Candidatus Paracaedibacteraceae bacterium | reverse complement strand
TCTCAGGCCTATGCGGACTTGCGGACTCAGCTTATGAACGAGCAGCTGCGTCAAATCAAGATGTTCGCCCAGCTGGCCGTCGCTGCCTCTGCCGAGGCCATGCGCTTTGACCTCAACGCCGCCATGTTCGCTGCCAATAATGCGTTGGAGAATAACTTTTCTCAGGTGTTCCTCAGTCTTTATGCGTTTGGTAAGGCTCAAGCGGATGAGGTCGACGACGAGGCCGACCAGCAAGCCTATGGTAAGGCTCGCAAAAAAGCGATCAATGCCGTAACGCCAGACATTGTTAAGAAGTATGGTCAAGCCGCCGCCGAGTACGCGTACCACTTGAGTCTAGGACCAGACGGCTATGCCGAGGCGATGCTTGAGGCCAATACCGGTGGGCGTAAGTTAACACCGGAAGTGCGCCAAGTGTTGCTGGATGCGTATTCTGAGCATTACTTTGACATGCTCCATGCCTTTAACGTGATGCAAGGGATGGGCGCCATTGGAGATGCTCTGGGGTCGGGTGCCGAATATGCCCTGCGCAAAGCCGGCCTCGACCGAGCCACCGCCCGCAACATCCACCGCGCCATCAATGACGGCCTGACCGTGACCGGTGTTGCTGGTGCCGTGAAGGGTGTTGCAAAGGTTGGTGCCCGTGGTGCAAGCAGCAGCGCCAAAGCCACGACACGGACGAGCCTGGATGGATTGGGGTTGGAGAGTGTTGGTGGCCAGTTTAATCGAAATCTTAATCGACAATTCTTCCAAGATCATCATATAATCAGTAACAAACATCCGTTAACACAAAATCATCCCTTATGGGAATTAGCAGGTATGGATCCAAATGCGCGAGCTAATATGATGTTTTTACCTACCGTTAAAGGAGCTAACATTTCATCAACAACACGATCTATCCACCAGGGTAGGCACTATGAAGGAATAAATGCAAGATTGGCTCAAAAAATGGATACGGTGCGAGAACGTGGACTTCTTAATAGCTGGACTCAAACGCAATATGCAGATCAACTGAAAAAAATTATATCTAGTGAAAGAACAATGTTAAGATCAGGCGCACGATCTTTAAATAAAAACAAGCGTTCTTGGGCAAATGATTAGAGAGAGAAAATGAATCTATATTATCCTAAATTATATATTTTAAATTATGCCTACGATGTTCCTCACAAATATTTTGCGGTATATGACCATGAAAAATGTGCAACGGAAAACGTGATATTCATGTCAGGGAAAAGGCTACCAAAACCTGATGTTGGAAAACTTCGATACTCACAAGATCCATCGACCTACGATTTAGTATATAGTGTGAATGCAGAAAGGACGGAACTATCTAAGTATGATTACTTACCATCCTCCCCAGCTCCTATTGTTAACAAAAGGATTTTGGATGTTTTACTAGAGTTGTGTCCAGACGACTTTCAGTTTTTTCCTGTGATTATAGAAAGTGGAAGCAAAGTAAAAACAGCATTTATTATTGAAAATGAGTATTGGCTTATTAATATAAATAAATTAGTTGATGCACTAGATTTAGAAAATTCAGAGTTAACTTTTTCTCATGAAAATGAGGTTGAAGATATACGTTATATCCTTTTGAAGGAGCAATTGTTATCAAGTGAGAAAATTCACTTAGCCAGAGAACGTTCATATCGAGGACTTATGCTTGCATCTCCTGAATTAAAAAACGCTTTCGTTAAACACAAAATCAAAGGTTGCCAATTTCTAACTGATGAGCAGTATAATAAGTTCTCATTCTAAAATATAGAAATTCTTGACAGAATAAATCGACAGCGTCACCAGCCACAAGATCATGCACGGTGCTTTGGCCGCGGCCATGTCTGCCGCCACAGCGCGCATAGATCATGTGAAGGGAGCCGACCGCCGCAAACGCATCATGGGAGCAGCAAGTGGCGCCATGATGGCCGAGGCTGTCAGCGAATACATGATGAACGGCGCTCTTGCCAACGTTGAGGAAAAACTCAACGCATCCGGGCATGCGCCAAATTCTCAGGCCTATGCGGACTTGCGGACTCAGCTTATGAACGAGCAGCTGCGTCAAATCAAGATGTTCGCCCAGCTGGCCGTCGCTGCCTCTGCCGAGGCCATGCGCTTTGACCTCAACGCCGCCATGTTCGCTGCGAACAATGCGTTGGAGAATAACTTTGCTAAAATTTTCCTTTCATTAGGTAAAGCTTTTGTCAAAAAAGCGGCAAATGAAACCGGGAAAAAGGCTGCGAAAGAAGCCATTAAAATTGAGGCTAAGGAAGCAACAAAAGAAGCAGCTAAAGAGACGGCTAAGGGAGCAGCCAAAAACTCTTCAAAAGGGATTGCGAAAAACCTTAAGCCTGCTAAGCTAGACAAAACTAGGGCTGCGAATGCCAATAAGAGACCGCATGGAAATTCTTTGAACTATAAGGGTGATACTCATGTGTACTCGATACATCGCTTCTCTGATAAACGTGCTGTGAAGGTAGGAGAAAGCACTAGAGGAGTAAGAACCAGTGATGGCGCATCAAAACGCGCTGAATCACAAGCACGAAAATTAAACAGAGAAACTGGAGAAATGTACTATACAAGAATTAGAAAAAATTTTGCTACTAAGGCCGAAGCAAAGAAATATGAGGCAGACTTAATTAAAAGATCAAGGGATATTAATGGCTCTAAATCTTTGCCCCTAAATAAGAATGGTCACTAGAGGTTTATTATGCATAGTAGAAAATTCGTGCCTGGGGTAATATTTTGCAAAAAAGGCCATTTAATAAATTTGCAAAAAATAATAATCATTCAAGATTTAATCGAAAACGTAATTATAAAATCAACCCTCTTAGAAAATGCCCCATTTAAATGGATTAATCTTATGTATAGGCTAACGGAAAAAAATAAACTTAAGCCTTCTTTCATGAAGATTAACCAACAATATGGTGATTTGCCTATTGCAATAGAATTAGATCTAGGTCTACTAAAGTGGGCTGATAGTACAGACCCCCAACTACTTATTGATATATTCATTATGGCAGGACTCGAGGCTCTTTTACATGTTTGTGAAAAATATCAACTACCTAAAGAAATGGTCGTTTCAGAAAGACACAAATATCCAGACATACAATTTTATATTGATAAATCTCAAGAAAGCTAAAGAAATCATTGTAATCCATTATATTTAATAATCAATAACATCAATCAAGTGCCGAGGCTGTCAGCGAATACATGATGAACGGCGCCCTTGCCAACGTTGAGGAAAAACTCAACGCATCAGGGCATGCCCCAACATCACAGGCCTATGCGGATTTGCGCTGTCAGTTAATGAAGGCAGAGTTACAGCAGATCAAGATGTTTGCCCAGCTGGCCGTCGCTGCCTCCGCCGAGGCCATGCGCTTTGACCTGAATGCCGCCATGTTCGCTGCGAACAATGCGTTGGAGAATAACTTTTCTCAGGTGTTCCTCAGTCTTTATGCGTTCAAAGAAGCCGGGTTTGATGGCGAAGGTGATTATGCTTCAGGTCAGAGCAAGGGGGAATCTAAGTCAGGTGGATTGAAACGCAGCTCATCAGCCGAAGATTTACGTCAATTGGACGAGATTGCCTTTGTCGAAAGCGTCGAGGATGAATTCCGGGATCATGCCCTAAATCAGGGGACGATTTGGGATAAAGCGCTCTACTGGGGATCTTATGCTGTTGAGTCTGTCGATGGTAATGGCGCCAGCAGTGCGTTGCGAGCTCGTCGAGAGATGCGTCGCGTGGCAAAGGATACACCAAAAGTTGTCAAGGATGGCTTAGATATCTTGTATGACATGAGCCGTGGGGAATCTATTGATGATTCCAGGATTGATGGGTACAAAGAACTGATCAACAGCTGGGGCCCCAACTTTACAGGCGTCCTGTCCGGCTTTGTCGGAGCCCGTGGCGGCCCAAAGAGCAAGCCAGGCCATCCATTAAGAGCTCATAAAGCGGGACGTGGCGGTCAATATCCTGCGGGGTCAGAGCACGCTTCTTCATCTCATCAACGATCAGCACCGTATAACCCTCAGGCCTGGCAATCTTACCTGCAAGAACAGTATGGCAGCAAAAATGTCTGGTCCAGTACGTTCCAAGCGAAGGGAACTCCTGGGAGTCGGATGGCGGGAATGCGTAATGCTAAATCAGGTGTGACATACGATGCACGAGGGAATCCCGACTTTACAGAATTTATGAAATATGAAACAATGTTGTCACCTCGCGAGTTTTATGGATTAAAATCCCGAGATCATATGCGGTTTGCAACACAACAGCTAAGATCTGACATCCAAGCAGGACGAGTCGATGCTAGTAAATTTAATAGTCATCAGATGGCACAGATTAATGCTGGGAAAGCTAAGATTAATGGATTTACGTGGCACCATGACCAACAGGCAAGACGTATGCAGTTGGTGCGTGAGGATAAACATAGCGACACGTCTCATACAGGGTCAGCCAGCCTGAATCAAATGAGAGTAGGTGGGAAAAAATGAAACCTTTTGATGATAATCTATATTTCTGTTTACGAAGTAAATCTACAGGTGCTATTACACAAGATGAATTTAATAATTGGTGCTATGAATGTATAAAGATGCAAGAAGATATTCCGACTATCGTTTTTGATTTGTTAGATTTTGGAGATCATGCATTCCGTGAAACAAGAAACGATGTTTTTTTTAATGAAAACTTCAAGAAAGAACTGAGTCCTGGGGAAAGAAATTCTCTACGCGCCATCGGCTACCTCCGCGGGATCAATACAGAAGAAGAGCTGCGTGATCTCCGCACCAGCTCGAAAACTGTCCTTTCAGCCCTCGAGAAAAATCCCCATATCCTCGAACGGTTTAAAGAGGTATTTCCCTTTATCAAACTTGAGTTCTAAACCTTAAAAGAGCAACCTCTGCTGCCACGGCTCGCCTAGATCACGTGAAGGGCCCGGAGCGTCGCAAGCGCATCATGGGGGCCGCCAGTGGTGCCATGATTGCCGAGGCTGTGGGTGAATACATGATGCACGGCGCCCTTGCCAAGGTTGAGGAAAAACTCAACGCATCAGGGCATGCACCAACATCACAGGCCTATGCGGATTTGCGCACCAAGCTCATGAGTGATGAGCTGCGGCAGATCAAGATGTTCGCCCAACTCGCCGTCGCTGCCTCCGCCGAGGCCATGCGCTTTGACCTGAATGCCGCCATGTTTGCTGCGAACAATGCGCTGGAGAATAACTTCTCGCAGGTGTTCCTCAGTTTGTATGCGTTTGGTAAGGCTCAAGCGGATGAGGTCGACGACGAGGCCGACCAGCAAGCCTACGGCAAAGCTCGCAAAAAAGCGATCGATGCCGTAACGCCAGAGCTTGTGAAGAAGTATGGCGCTAAGATTGCTGATTATGCCGGAAATGTCATTTTCGGACCCGATGGTTATGCGGATGAGATGATTAAAGTCATCAAGGAAACCACAGGTCTAAATGATGTGTCCCCTGAAATACGCCAAATGCTGAAAGAAGCAGCAAGCACAACACTGAAAGGTGTCGGTGTAGCTCTTGATGCTCCGGGAGAAGGTACGGAATACATTCTACTCAAAGCTGGCGTTGACCGAGCCACCGCCCGTAACGTCCACCGCGCCATTAATGACTTTATGATGGTTGCTGGTGCTGCGGGTTTGGCAAAAAGTGCAGCACAATTCGGAGCACGCACCGCGAGCAGTAGCAGTAAAGCCGCAACTCGGACAAGTGTGGATGGTAGAGCTTATAGCAATACTGTTATGGGACATAAAGGAAAAGAAATTCATACTGTTGCAGGAACTAACAAACCAGCTATTATTAAAGGGAGATTTTATTCTGGTCATGCTCTAGATAGAATGCAAACTAGAGGATTAACTTCTTCTGTTGTTGAAGATATCATAAAAAATGGAAATATATCTCAGGGCAATAGAGCCAACAGAATATGTCATTATGATGTAACAAACAATATTACAATTGTTACAGAAAAAGGCAACGTAGTAACGGTCAGATTTGGGAAGGCATCATGAAAGAGATAAATTTAAGGCATCTGAATTGGATGATAGAAGACATCTTGAAATACGAATCAGGTAAAATACATTTTTCAGAATTAGTTAATAGCCTCGATGTGTTAATAAGCTCTGGTGAATTTGTAGCTGATTTAGAAAATAAGCTTTTGTCTATGTGGGGCGTTTTAGAGGAATCATATGCTTTCATGCTATATGAGGAAAGAGATAATTTGGACTCTGAGGATCTGCGCGCAACTTCTAAGGCACTAGAAAATATGAAGAAATTGATTTTAGTTACACTAACAGATAATGAAACACCTAAAAATTGATGCTGAATTGCGTGACATTTGTCAAGAAATAGTAAATATGAAAAGAACGGAAGAAGAGTGGTCTAACGCCGAATCTTCCGATATGTTTCAAAGTACACTCTACAATGGTGGTTATGATTCTGACGAGAAAGCTTTTTGTTTTAGTTTCTTTGATAACAGAGACTTTGAGTATTGGTTTCAAATACCACTTAGTGACGTATTTAAAATAGCTTCTGGAGAAAACATGGATATAAAATTACGAGATGCTAGCTAAAATTAAGAGGCATCAAAACTCCTAATCTATCGGCTATGCCGAGGCGATGCTTGAAGCCAACAATGCGTTGGATAATGATGCAACTCGTGTTTTCCTTGCTCTCGACAGAGCTCGCGTTGAATCTCAGATTCAAAAAATCCTTGAACGGGATCTAGCGGGTAAATTCTACAAAGGTCGCGGCAGTTCAGAACAAGCGCGCGCGGCAATTGGTGATGCGCTCCGGCAACAAGGCGCCACAGAGGAACAGATCCACCAAGTTCTCTCCGGTAAGGTTGGCCGACTGATTGATGCAACTGATGTCTTTCATAAGGATTGGCTCAAGGCTGATCGAACTGGCGATGGACTATCGTTCTGTGGCAAGCTCAATGAGCCGAGCTATTTAGCTAAGGGACTAAACCTCATGTCCGCGGCAGCCCTTGCCTTGGATGAATGCGCGAGGGAGCATCCGCAGCTAACTCAGTTGACGCTCTCATCGATTGAGCTAGCCATGGGCGGCGTTGCAGGGTATATTAGAACAAGAGTCGGTGATGCTGTTGGCCTAAACGATTATGTTGATGGCAAGATTCACCAAGCGGAATCTTGGCTGTCAAGTCAACTGGAAGGCAGCCTTGGCATGTCCGCCCAAAAGGCCGATATGCTGGCCAGTGCCGGTACCTTTGGGATGATGTTTGGTTTTGCCGGCCTTGTTGGTAATGCTAAGGACAAGATCCTTAAGAAAGCCGAAGATGTTACAGGGAAGGTTAAGGCAAGCCTAACCTCATCAAGAACCAGAGATGTACCCACAACCAAAACAAGTCTGGATAGTTTGGGGTTGGAGGGGAGAGCTGGAAGATCCACAAAACCTGTTCGTGATATGTCCGACCGTGAGTATGTCCAGAGTTTGGCTGATCGGGCAGATAAGAAGTTCGAAGGCAAAGGACCGCGCGTGGGGACGCAAAAGCATAAATATGCAGAACAGGTTCATAAGCGTTATCAACGCATGACAGGTGAGAGACGGCATATGGAAGCAGAGAAGAGGTTTGCTGATGGACGTCAGTGGAAGCCAAAAGATGGAACGAAAGGAACATCTACACCTGATGTATATAACAAACGAGTAAATGAAGCTTATGATTATAAGTTTGGTAACGCAACAATGTCGGCTAGACAGCGACAAAAATATGAGGCAAACTTACCTAAAACAGATGGCCAAAACGCATCAATTCATACCGTAAAACCGAGTAGTTCAAATGACTAATATAGAAAAAATTGATCCTAAAAAAATTACTATAATATCAAATTATCTTATGGACTTTTTACCTGATTACAAAAAGTTAGGGAAAAAGAATTTCTCAAGGGTCATTGGGTGTTTAGAACAGTCAGTAGGGTACTGGGTCGACTGGGGAACCGACATTAAATTAATGGGGTGTGTTTTCAATCTTGCCAATCCACTAGATAACAGTTGCGCCAATTTAGGTGTCGAACCACAGTCTCGTCGTTATTCGGTCACATGGAAAGAATTCGAGGACGGAAAATTCCTAGAGGCCATAAATGAGATCAAAGAACTCGCAGCAATCCCGCTTGAGGGGGATCTGACTCTCTCTCAAATTATTAATGGTTATAAAAATTATACGGGCTCAGTTTACGAAGAACGCCATTTCGAAGACCCTGCTTTGATCGCGGCTTGGGCTGGATGCCCTGAAGTGGCTCAAGATTGTCTTGACTGGGGATTGTCTGGTGTCAAAGAAAAATATGGTGATAATGGTATTTATAAAAATGGCAAAAGTATTACCATCGATGACTGGTACGCAGATATGCAAGAAAAAATCGCCAATCCCGAACAACTTCGCCAAGATGTCGAAGACCAAATCGTTCACCACAAACTTACCAAAGTCCCCCGCTACGATATCATTATTGATATGTAGGTCTTGCAAATTGTTTGATCGTGTGAACTCTTAAAATCCCTCCACACCACCCTATCCGACTACCTTGGTGCGGCATCATCGACGGAGACTGGCGCGTTAATGCCCGTCGCATCGGTTTAGATCTTGTGGCTATATTAGGTCCTCAAATAGTACGTGCCCAACAAAAAAACCCCGATATTAATCGGGGTTTTTTCAATCGTATCAAGTTGAGCTTATTTCTTTGAACCAAAGTCACCAAAACGCTTGTTGAACTTGCTGATTTGACCAGCTTTGTCGATGAGACGCGCTGAAGCCCCTGTCCATGCCGGATGGGTTTTTGGGTCGATATCAAGTTGCATTGTATCGCCTGGCTTACCCATGGTTGAGCGTGTTGTGAATTTTGTACCGTCTGTCATGACAATATTGATTTCATGATAGGAAGGATGAATATCTTTTTTCATAATTATACCCAATAAAATTAGAATCTTATTATGGTATATAGCTTATTTTCACAAAGTATGCAATAATTTTCCTTAAGAATCAGAGTTTAATCTTAAGGTTTTTATTGTGACGCATCCTCAGGATCCCGCAAATCCCCGTGTAAAACGGGTTAAAAAAAATACCACTGATTATTTAATCTTTTCAGGGGATTGGGTTACGTTATCCTTACAATCAATTCTGGAGGATCTGGCGCAGGCAAAATTAAACTCAAAAACAATTGTGGAATTTGATCCTAGTTTTAAATGCGATACAGCTGGGGCATTCATAATTGCAAAAACTTTGTCTGCATCACCCCCATCATCAGAATCAGTTCTTCCGGACTCAATCAGATCATTAATCGACAAAAAATATACATACCCTAAGCCGGATGTTCGGCCAACACTTGAGAAGTTCGTTGAATCAGTGGGCAAAGATTCTTTGAATTTTGTAGAAAATGCCAAATCAACACTCTCATTCTTTGGTGAGGCTGTGTTTCGCATATATCACACAATCCGATCTCAAGAAACATTCCGCTGGACATCTATCTATTCACTGATTGAGACAGTTGGCCTGAAAGCCATTGGTATTATCAGTCTGATTTCACTTTTGATTGGTGCTGTCTTGTGTTATCAAGGCGTACGCCAGCTCGAGAAATTTGGGGCGGCTCCCTATGCCATTGATTTTCTCGCCGTATCCATTCTGCGCGAGATATCTGTGCTCATGACATCGATTGTTGTGGCCGGCAGGTCAGGAAGCTCCTTTACCGCACAAATTGGCACGATGAAACTCAATCAAGAAATAGACGCCATCCGCATGATGGGACTCCACCCCTTTCAAGTCCTTATTATTCCACGAATCATTGCTTTAGTGATTGCCCTTCCGTTATTGGTTTTAGTTTCAATACTAACGGCCAGCTTAGGCGGTATGTTTGTCATCAACGCAACCATAGAAATTCCCTTTTCTGAATTTTGGTCGCTATATCAAAACGCTGTTCACAAAACGACGTTTTGGACAGGGATGAGCAAAGCCCCCCTTTTTGCGATTATTATCGCTGTGATCGGCTGCTATCGAGGCATGCAAGTTAAAGGCAGTGCTGAAAGTGTTGGACAAATGACGACCCGATCCGTTGTTGAAGCTATTTTCACAGTCATCATCTGTGATGCCGTTATGTCAATTTTCTTCACAGCCATGGATTGGTAAACGATGACAGCACTTATAGAAATTCGAAATCTCTCGACCAAATTTGGCAAGCAAGAAATCCACAAAGATGTATCTTTTGATGTCCACAAGGGTGAGGTCTTGGGGATTGTTGGGGGATCAGGGTCAGGCAAATCTGTCTTGATGACATTTATGATTGGCTTAATGCCGCCCCAGAAAGGAACAATTACCTATAATCTTGGCACACCCTTCACCCCTTACCAAGCAGGTGTTTTGTTCCAACATGGCGCCCTTATTAGCTCTCTCACTGTTCTGGAGAATATCACTGTTCCGTTAAAAGAAGTGGCAAATTTACCAGACGATATAGCCAAAGATATTGGCATGTTAAAAATTGAAATGGTTGGTCTGCCTTTGGATACTGCTTTTAAATATCCCTCCCAGTTATCAGGCGGAATGATCAAACGTGCAGCCCTAGCACGGGCATTGGCACTGGATCCGCCCATTCTTTATCTGGATGAACCAACTTCAGGGTTAGACCCCATTAGTGCAGCAGCCTTTGATCGGTTAATCCATCACTTGCGGGAACAACTCAAAATTACAGTCGTCATGGTCACTCATGATTTAGACAGTTTGGTTCAGATTTGTGATAGGATTGCGGTACTGGTTGATAAAAAGGTATTAATAGGCCCCCTTGATGAGATTCAAAAAATAGATCACCCTTGGATTAAGGACTATTTTCATGGCACCCGTGGCGAACGGTATTTTAAATAGAGGTTAAGATGGAAACACACGTTAATTATCTTCGCGTTGGAAGCTTTGTCATCGGCGGCTTTTTAGCGATGATTGCCTTTATCTTATGGTTGAATAAATTTGGATTTGGGGAAAATGTCCAAACCTATCACATTTATTTCACCGGTGCAGTTTCAGGACTTAAATCCGGTAACGCTGTTCAATATCGTGGCGTTCCCATCGGAAAAGTCAGCAAAATTGAGATTGACCCTAAAAATGTTGAACGCATTATGGTCTCTGTCAAAATCGACAAAAAGGTTCTGATCAAAGAAGACATGATTGCAAGTTTGGAAACCTATGGCTTAACAGGGATTTCGTACATTCAGATTAATGGAGGTACAGCCGCTGCTAAAAACATCAATACGTCAAACGGTATTCCTGTTATTAAGTCAAAATCGTCCCTGTTAGAGCAGGTTTCAGGAACATTACCCGATATTCTTAAGAAAATGGATGGTTTAGTCTCGGATATTCGCTCAATGTTCTCCGATGAAAACCGCGAAGCATTTTCTCAAGTCTTGAAAAATATTTCAGAAATCACCGCCTACTTTAAGCCAAAAGAAGGGGATAAGAGTAAAGATACGTTCTTGTTTGAACTAACTCAGGCAATCGCCAACTTGAACACCGTCTTGCGTGAATTCTCACTGCTTATTAACGATAATAAAACAGGTCTACGCGAGTTCACCACAACAGGTCTTAATTCGTTTACTCGGTTTATGACTGAAGGTCGTGAATCGCTGGCAGCCATTCGCCGTGTTAGTGAATCCCTTGAGCGTTCACCGTCTCGATTCTTTTACAATGATCCAAAAGAAGGAGTCCCCGTCCGATGAAGCGTTCCTTAATTATCGTAATCCTGTCTGTGTTATCTGGCTGCGGCCCCTTAATTCCGATCCCAGGAGAATCACCAAAACGTTTTAATCTATCAGCAATTCCGGTAGAGCAAAGAGCTCAACCCTCACCCCTACAGCTGATCGTTGATATACCGACAACATCTGTATTTTTGGATACTCAGCGTGTCGCGGTTGTCCCTGCTCCCCAGCAAATTGATTACTTTGCAAATATGGAATGGGCTGAACGATTACAACTGGTTGTCCAAGAATCTGTGACTTATTCCTTACAGAATTTAAATCTGTTCCGGGCTGTTACCCGACAAAATGACGGGATTATTCCGGATCGACAGTTAAAAATCAACATTCGCAAATTCCAAGTGAATCTGTGCACACAACCCATTGCCGAAGCTGAATATTATGTCCAGCTCATTAATGTTATCTCACGAGATGAAGTTGCGCGCTACACCTTTACAACGTCAATTCCAATGTCAGCCGAATCGACACCCTCGGCTGAAGACATAGCCGCAGCTCTTGATCAAGCCAACAAGAACATTATTGGCGAAATAGCAGACTGGTTAAAAAAATATCTTTAGATTGGGTGCCCTATGATTTCCATTGTCTGGTTTAGAAAAGACCTGAGGTTATTTGATAACCCTGCGCTCTTTCACGCAGTGGCAGAGAGCACATCGGTTATCCCAATTTTTATTGATGAAGAAAAGGCATATCCCTTGGGGGGAGCCAGCAAATGGTGGCTACACCATAGTTTATCCACCCTATCCCTATCATTAAATGAAAAGCTCACTTTTCATAAGGGGCATCCCCTCGATATCTTACAAAGGATCTGCCGCGACACAGGAGCAACTCAAGTCTACTGGAATCGTCGCTATGAACCATCAGCCATTGAAACAGATAAAAAAATCAAATCAACCCTCGAAGAAAATGGCATTCAGGTTAAAACCTATAACAGTCATTTACTGAATGAACCTTGGACAATTAAAAATAACCAAGGTGCCTATTTCAAAGTTTTTACCCCCTATTGGAAGCGGTGCATGGCTGCATCAACCATTCCTGCCTGTCTTGCAACACCGTCTCTGGAAAAGATCACATCCATCAAAGGGTGTTCTCTTGACACCTTAGATCTCCTACCAACAAAACCGGATTGGGCAGGCGGGTTGAGAAAATCTTGGGTTCCCGGTGAGTCCGGAGCACAGGAACGCTTATTAGATTTCATTGACAATTTGTCCGGGTATAAAGACAATCGAAACCGTCCCGATATCTCGGCAACATCTAGGCTATCCCCCCATCTTACCTGGGGAGAAATCAGTGTGCGCCAAATATGGTATCTGATTCACAAAGCGATAGAATCTGGCCAAGCGCCCGAACCAGATGCCCTTAATTTCTTATCCGAAATTGGCTGGCGTGAATTTTCCTATCACCTGCTGTTTCATATTCCGACCCTGCCAACACAACCGTTACAACAGAAATTTACCACATTTCCTTGGCATAATAATCCTGAAGCGTTTTCACTTTGGTCAAAAGGCCTGACGGGTTACCCTATTGTTGATGCGGGTATGCGTGAACTGTGGCATACAGGATACATGCACAATCGCGTACGTATGATTGTTGCCTCATTTCTGATCAAAGATTTGCTCATTCCGTGGCAAGATGGGGAAGCTTGGTTTTGGGATACGTTGGTGGATGCGGATCTAGCCAACAACAGCGCGAGTTGGCAATGGGCTGCCGGATGCGGTGCTGATGCCTCACCTTATTTCAGGATCTTCAACCCCGTTTTGCAGGGAGAAAAATTTGACCCAAAAGGTACCTATGTTCGCCGTTGGGTTCCGGAATTAGCCAATCTATCAGATAAATTCATTCACCACCCTTGGACAGCATCAGAGACTAAACTTCTAGGGGCAGGCGTTCGTTTAGGCCATACTTACCCTTATCCTATGATCGATCATGATGTGGCTCGCAAACGCGCCTTAGCCTTGTACAAAGACCTACAATCCATGTAATTTCATAATTCAATTATGAATTTGCATGGATTATTAATGATTAATTTGCTGATGCTCCACAGAATTTGCTATAAGATACTTATTTAACGACAGTTCGACATAAGAAGATCTGTCCAGCAATAGAATCCGGCATCCTCGACTAGCAAAGCTAAGGTTTTCTAGCGAAACCCTAGCTTTGCTAGTCGGAGATGACGAACGTGTCTGATCTTTCTTATATCGAACTCACGTTATTTATCGTAATTCGTATAAACAGAACCTCTTTGATGCGGTGTAGATTTTTGTGTATACTGATCAGGATAATAAGTAAAATGAGGAGCAATCATAATGTCACGCCAACTAATTTCATCTCTCGTTCTTGTATCAGCCCTTGCCGGATGTTCCGGGGATTACACTCCGAATGAAGGTCAAGAAGCACCAATTGGACGCGATGATGCCCGCAAACGCGGCTATGGTACACTGTTTGGTGATGATTTGTTGCTATTCGGATCTCCTGCAAAAAAATATGATCCAAGCCTAGGTGGTTCTTCCAAAGTTAACCATCACTTATGGCAAGCAACGTTAGATGTTCTATCTTTTATGCCGCTTGCCTCATCCGATGCGGCGGGTGGTGTTTTAATCACAGATTGGTATTCTACAGCATCAAAACCATCAGAACGCCTGAAAGTAACTGTTAAAATCACAGACCGCGTTTTACGTGCCGATGCTGTTCATGTCACCATCAACAAAGAAATTAAAAAAGGAAACGATTGGATTTCTGTCACAGCAGATACAAAAGTTGCTCGCGACATGGAAGACCTAATCTTAACTAAAGCTCGAGAATTAAAAGTACAAAAAGGAAAGTAAGCTGAATCATGTCCTATCCGTTCCGCGACGTTGAAACAAAATGGCAATCCCACTGGCAAGCAACAAATGCTTATAAAACGCCGGCTCTGTCGAACAAACCAAAATCCTATGTTTTGGAAATGTTTCCCTACCCATCCGGGAAACTCCATATGGGACATGTTCGAAACTATGCGATTGGTGATGCGATTGCCCGGTTAAAGCGGCTTCAGGGTTTTGATGTTCTGCATCCGATGGGATGGGATGCTTTTGGACTTCCCGCAGAAAATGCTGCTATTCAAGGGGGCGTCTGTCCGGAAAAATGGACACTGGAACATATTCAGGACATGAAAAAGCAGTTCCAAATGCTGAGCGTTTCTTTTGACTGGGAGCGTGAAATCGCAACTTGTTTGCCAGACTATTATGGGCATGAACAGAAATTCTTCCTTGATTTTTATAAAAACAACTTAGCCTATCGCCGTGAATCTTGGGTGAACTGGGATCCCGTTGATAATTGCGTCTTAGCCAACGAACAGGTTATTAACGGTCGTGGCTGGCGCTCTGGTGCCCTTGTTGAAAAACGAAAATTGATGCAATGGTCTTTGAAAATCACTGATTACGCCCAAGAACTGTTGGATGATTTATCAACATTAACAGGCTGGCCTGAAAAAGTTGTTAAAATGCAAGAGAACTGGATTGGACGATCCGAAGGTGCCTATATCGAATTCGAAATCGAAGGACGCGCCGATCGCCTACCCGTTTTTACAACACGCCCCGAGACATTATATGGCGCAGCCTTTTGTGGCATTGCGCCCACGCATCCGATTGCTGATGAACTCGCTGCAAAAAATCGAGAGTTAGCTACTTTCATCGAGGAATGTCAACGCACCCCAACAACAGAAGAAGCCCTTAGCACTATTGAGAAAAAAGGCTTTGATACAGGCTTACGCGTTAAACTTCCCTTCCAAGAAGGTCGTACGGTTCCGCTTTATGTGGCAAACTTTGTCCTTATGGATTATGGAACCGGTGCGATTTTCGCATGTCCAGCCCATGATGAACGCGATTATGATTTTGCAACAAAGTATAATCTGCCGATTACACAAGTTGTCATGAATGCAGCAGGAGAGACCTTAAACGGCTCAGCCTATACAGGCCCCGGCACCATGATTAACTCTGATTTCTTAAATGGTCTTGATGCAGAGTCTGCTCGGACTCAAGCCATTGATAAGTTAGAATCCATGGGCCTTGGCAAACGGCAAATCACGTTCCGTCTACGCGACTGGAGTGTCTCACGTCAACGTTATTGGGGCTGCCCGATTCCAATTATTTATTGTGATTCTTGTGGCATTGTCCCCGTTCCGGAAAAAGATTTACCTGTTAAATTACCAATGGATGTGACCTTTGATCAAACAGGTAATCCTTTAGACTATCACCCTACATGGAAACATACCTCTTGTCCAACCTGTGGCGGTAAAGCAACCCGAGAAACAGATACCCTTGATACCTTTTTTGAATCATCTTGGTATTTCTTAAGGTTCTGTGACAATCAAACATCTGAACCGCTCAATAAGGAAGCAGTTCAACGTTGGATGCCTGTTGACGCATATATCGGTGGGATTGAACACGCTGTTTTGCATTTGCTCTATTCCCGCTTCTTTACAAAAGCATTGCGTGATTGTGGTTATGTCACCTTTAATGAGCCGTTCAAGAATTTGATGACTCAAGGGATGGTCTGTCATGAAAGTTATAAAGGAAGCGATGGCAAATGGTTATTCCCACAAGAAGTAACCCGCGTCAGCGAAGGAAAATATATTTCTAAAAAAGACGGTCAACCTGTTACTGTTGGTCGTTCTGAAAAAATGAGTAAATCTAAAAAGAATACAGTTGATCCCAAAGAAATGATCGACACCTATGGCATCGATGCTGTACGTCTATTTGTTCTCTCTGACACACCCCCGGAAAAAGACTTTGAATGGAGTGATGAAGGACTTGAAGGCGCGTGGCGCTATCTGAATAAATTATGGCGTACCCTTGAAACGGTTATTGAAAACAAAGACCGCATCGGCCAAAAGGATGAAACCTTAAAATTGAGAAAAATAGCGCATCAATCCATTGTGAAATTCACAAAAGGGTACGATGCCAATGGGTTTAACAAAGTCATTGCCTTCGCCCGCGAATTAACACGTGATTTGGACGAAGGAATCACTAATCCATCCGTTTCAGGATCTGCGCTATCAGAGTGCGCTCAGATTTTGATGATGGCACTTAACCCAATGATCCCGCACCTCACAAGCGACATGTGGCAACAATTAACAAGTTCTCATCTAGCCGACTCTACTTGGCCAAAAGTTGATTCACAACTTGCGGCTCAGACGGAAGTTACGATTGCGGTACAGGTTAATGGTAAGATGCGCGGAAGTTTTGACGTTGCAGCCGACAGTAATCAAGATACATTGTTAGGACTTGCTCAGGAATTGGCAACAGTCCAACGTGATCTTGAAGGCAAGACGATCCGCAAAACCATTGTTGTCCCAAATCGTATTGTAAATATTGTAGCAAACTAACGACACTAAGGAGAGGAAGACCATGAACCAACTACAACGGATACTGATCCTTCCGATCCTAGCCTACGGCCTGTCTTCTTGTGGTTTTAGCCCCATGTACTGTGGCGATCGATCTCAAACTCAAGCCATATGCCTAACAGTTAAAGGGGATGGTTTCTTTGCCTATAAATTCCGTCGTGAATTGGAAAAGCAACTTGCAATTCTCCCACGTCTCAATAACCAAGAATATAAACTTGCAATTACCCTCTCTGAAACAAAAGCAGCAGCAACCTATGCAGAAGACGCAAGCATTACCCGTAGCCAAATCACTGTCCATGCTAGCTATCAGCTTCGCCACATGGATCGGGCAATTGGCGAATTTAAAAATGAGGTAACAACATCTTATCCTGTGGTTGCTACAGATGAATTCATCACCCGCAATGCGGATCAGGCAGCGATTACACGCGCAGCTATTGCACTTGCTGAAGATGTGGCACGGGATGTTAATCGATTACTCAGGACAGATGGGAAAAATCCATGATTGCAAAACTCAAAGGCTTAGTTGACTCAACAGGACTCGATTGGGTTATCGTTGACGTTCAGGGTTTATGTTACCAAGTTTTCATTAGCAGTAAGACCATGGCCCAGCTCCCAGCCCTGAGTGAAGCTGTGACCTTATATACAGAAATGTTGGTCCGACAAGAACAACCTATATTGTATGGTTTTGCCTCTCCTTTTGAACAAGAATGGTTTAACAAACTCATCACTGTCCAAGGTGTTGGGGCACGGGTTGCCCTTGCACTCTTATCAGCATTGACACCAGATGATCTGATTATAGCCATCCAATCGTCTGACAAAACACGCATTTGTGAAGCAGACGGTGTTGGCCCTAAGCTTGCCAGCCGATTAGTAACAGAACTCAAAGACAAAGTTAAGGGTGTAACAATAACCCCATCCAGCCAAACCGAAACATCGATGGGATCGGCCTCAGATGTTATCTCAGCCCTAGAAAATTTGGGATACAAGAAATCAGAGGCAGCCCCCGCTGTTGCCCGTGCCATCGAAGAAGAAGGTGCAACAGCCCCAACAGCAGTTCTGATCCGAACAGCTCTTAGCTTCTTGGCCTCCAAAATTACAGGAGCCGCCTAATGGAAGAACGTTTGATCAGTCTTGATGCCTTAAGTGAAGATCATCTCAATCATTCTTTACGCCCTGAACAGCTAGGTGATTTTACGGGACAAGAAGACGTTCGCCAAAACCTACAGATTTTTATTCATGCCGCAAAATCTCGAAGTGAATCCCTCGATCACGTTCTCCTATACGGCCCTCCCGGCCTGGGAAAAACAACCCTTGCTCAAATTATTGCCCGGGAGATGGGGGTCAATTTTAGATCAACCTCAGGCCCTATTATTGCTCGTGCTGGTGATTTGGCTGCAATCTTAACCAACCTACAACCTCATGATGTTTTGTTTATTGATGAAATCCATCGCCTGAATCCAGCTGTTGAAGAAGTTTTATACCCTGCCATGGAAGACTTCAAACTCGATCTCATGATTGGCGAGGGGCCATCTGCACGGTCTATTCAAATTGATCTTCCCCCCTTTACATTAGTAGGAGCAACAACAAGGTCAGGCCTTTTAACCCAACCTCTTAGAGAACGGTTTGGTATCCCCTTAAGACTAAAATTCTACAGCGTGGATGAACTTAAAAAAATTATCACACGGAGTGCAAACCTTTTAGGATGCAGTATCGCAGAAACTGCGGCCGCAGAAATCGCGTCTCGTTCCCGAGGAACACCGCGAATTGCTGGCCGATTGGTGCGCCGTGTTCGTGATTTTGCAGCCGTTCAAGGCAGCCAAGATATTCAACTTGAAGTCTCACGAACAGCCTTGAATCGTCTTGGGGTTGATCCCCTTGGATTGGATGAACAGGACCGCAGGTATCTGCAATACGTTTGTGATTTCTATAAGGGCGGCCCTGTTGGTGTGGAAACCATTGCAGCAGCCCTATCAGAGCAAAAAGATACCTTAGAAGAAGTCATTGAACCCTATTTAATTCAATGCGGATTATTACAACGTACTCCTCGAGGTCGTGTTCTAACCGAAATAGCCTATGATCATCTGCAATTAGGATAATTGTCTAGTCGCACAGGAGCAATGAGATGACTCTGTTAGAGAGTCAAATACAATGACACTAACAAAATACTTGAGTTTTAACCTTTAAATAGTGTATCGTCAATCTATTGCTGGAGAGGTGGCCGAGTGGTCGAAGGCGCACGATTGGAAATCGTGTATACGTTAATCGCGTATCGAGGGTTCGAATCCCTCTCTCTCCGCCACCCTACGCTCTTATGAGCTTCGGGCGGCAGGCCATTAGACTGCTAACGAAAGTCTTTAGACCGTAGGTGCTATTTTATATATCCAACATCATATGCCACGTTAGTCCATGCGCAAACCAGCATTTCCCTAAATTTGCTGAGTAACTGGTATTACTTTCTAATACCATGAAACCCCCGAATAAGCGCTACAAGCCCCAAGCAAAACTCAGAAAATAAGACAAACAACCAACCAACGGTAACAGCTTCGTTTCTGTCAACATCGGAATCATATTTCCTTAAATAATCCTCAAGGTTCTGAGAATTTTTAAACTGTTCTAAATCAGCACGCATCATATGATCATATTTTTCAGGATGCTTTATCACATCATCTAAAAGACCCTTTTGCTCTAAATTTCGGATGATCTCAAGGTTTTTATACCCATCATTCTGAACACCACCACCGCCAATGGCCAAGACAAAACACGCGACTCCAATGACACTGTGATAGAGAAAACCGGACAATGGACGCCTAAAAAACAAATGTCTAAGCGTTAATAGGATAATAAAACTAATAATAATAACACAAGCAGGCTCTTGATTAGCCATAATCCAATTAAAAATACTAGACATGAGTAGTTTCTCCCAAGACAATCCGCTGTAGGATATGAGTTTCCGGATTCATCGAAAAAACATGAAGCCATTGATTACGAACGAGCTTAGTTAATAAGTCATCACTGTGAATTACAGACTCTACCATTGATTGGGGTGCATATACAATGACCGTCAATCGCACAGGTTCATGATAAGGGTTATCATAATCCAACCCAATCGACTGCAGGGATAAACCGTGCATTAAATCACTTGCATTCCCCTGAGTTATCCCAATTTTTCCTGCAATATTCTTAGTGACTTTACTGCCAACACCATAAGCCACAGGATCAAGAGTCGACAATAAATATTGTGAATTAATCCAGTAACCAACGACCATTGGGGCGGTCATAATTGATGTTAAAATTGAACAATCAGGGTCAATTGTCCAATCATATGAGTGTAAGAAAGATCGCCCTTCAAGATCAACAGACTGTGTAACTTGCCTTGGTGCGATAATAAAACTTCCATTAGTAGCCAATGCCCATTCAGGCCTTGGTTGCGACCAATCTTGCGCTCTATTTAACGGGTGAAGTCCGCCCTGTTCCCCTAATTTTTCTAGGCGTTCTTGATATGTTAGAACCTGAACTTTTTTAAGATCTTCTTGAACCTGACCAAGTAAATCTTGGTATCGCTCTGGAATTGATTCTGTGATAAAATCCATAGCATCTATTGTTGTATTATGCTCTGCTGCAATAAAATATGTTGTTTTAGGGATTTTTATATCCAAATCAGATAGACGAAGCCGAACCCCTGGATTATTCAGGATATATGCCAAAGCATAAGCATTAGCCCCGCCAGGACGTCCGCCACAGGCCCCACAGTCAAGCGACGTCGCTAATGCATTATTTTGGGATTCACCCTTATGGCCACAAATAAAAACAAGCTCGGCAAAATCACGAACTAACCCCATGCCTCTAAGGGCAGATTGAGCATAACAAACCTGATCATCCAAAGGCATGTCGAGGTGATATACAGGTTTCTTTTTGCTCGTCATCATTTTCCCAATTTTTACCGCAACTTTCGGAAAAAACGTATTGATGCCCATCAAGAGTCCTGACCAGAAACCAACAGCTTCAACTAGCGGGAACGATGTTGTAAACGTATACTTTGTTGACTGATAAACTGTTTTGATATGTTCTGCATGTGTCTTGACAGTCGATTTGTCCTTGATTTGATATCGGGGCTGAATCAACACAGGACAAGATGAATATGTTTCTTGCAACCCTTCATGACAAACAGATACCGGAACACCAAAAAATCCTGCAAACCCAAAAGTCTCATAATCACCAATCGATTCTAAATGACGACGAAATGGCTCTGAGCGAACATCTATACAAAACACAAATTGAGCATCGGATGATTTCTTCTGATGACTTATTTGGGGTAATTTTTTAAACAGACGGTCTTGATACTGCTGTTCATATTGCTGAACTTTTTCATAAGTCAATGAAATGTCAGCGTTCTCAAGAGATAATCTATACCAAGACAGCAAATCATCACTGTCCCCTTTGAATAAAACAAATAAGAGCAATCGAAAAGCCGTGAATTCTGCTTTGGTGACCGGTACATCATCAGAACCACTTGACCAATCTGTTTTATACAACACATACGATGACCAGCCTGATAAAGTCGTCAACATTAAGGTCATGAATTGTTGTTGATCTTCTTCACCAACTTCAAGTTCCGACAAACAATAATCAATGATCAAAAACGGATCTTTCGGCAAATCCGATAAAATCTGTCTGTTAGGCAAACCAGAATCAAAAGCCATTAGATCAAGAATACAAGCCAAAAAACCATTTTTTCGACCTGGAATAACAAGCGTTGACTGCCCCTCATCAAAAAAAACCTGCAACCATTTTAAGCTCTCTCGGTTAACATCCGCCATAATGACAGGTTGATCAGTTTGCTGAAAGTAAACACACCCCATCCTAAGCGCATCGGTAAAATGCAGATGATCAAACCCTATCAGGGGATTAACCGCAATCAAATTTTTTAAAGGCCAAAATGGCGCAATAACCGACCATGATTCACTGAGTTTTTCTGTTAACTTATGTTTAACTTCTTGTTCTATTTTATTCACTTTATCTTGCATCCAAGGGCCTCATCGATCTGTATATTGTGTTTTATGGACTGTGATTGTATTTTTCTGAGGATTTCCCCCATTCAATGCAGCAACATACACTCTCATCCATAATTTATAAAGTGCTGATGATGGATCTAGATTTTTTTGAAACAGCACAAATAACCAACTTATGATTAAAATAATTAGCCCAACTATATGAATCACATTAAGATCATACGGATAAACCATAATTGAATGACCAAGAAGAACTTCTATTCCGTAAACACTCATCCCATAAAGCCCAGATAGCACGATAACCATCCCCAGCCCCATCAACCAACGATACCGATATGACTGCCGAATAATGGGTAATACAGTCTGCGCCCCTGCCATAACAGCAACACTGATAAGAATAAAGCGCGTATCTATCCTATCAATATCCGGATAGGCAATTGCGGTAAATACTGCCCCTCCGATAAGGCCAATGGTTAAGGCATATAATAAGTCTTGGACAGAAAGAGGATAATTTAAATTATATCGTTTTTCCTGAGGCGCCGTTCCTGACCCCAAAAACATATAGGCTTTATATAGACCATGCCAACACAAATGGGCGATTGCAGCAGGAAAAAGCCCCAAACCGCACTGTACAATCATAAACCCCATCTGTCCCATTGTTGAACAGGCTAACATGCGTTTATAATCACTTTGAACCAATTTCCACAGCGTCCCAACAACAGCCGTTATCAGACCCACAGTAAAAACTAATGTTAAGATAAAATTATTCCCCATAAACAACGGAGAAAACTTTGCAAGAAGAAATCCTCCCCCATTCACCAGTCCCGCGTGCATCATCGCTGATGCAGGTGTTGGTGAATTCAGCGAACTTGTTAGCCATTTATGAAAAGGCCAAAGCGCAGATTGCGTCATTGCAGAGATAAAAATCAGGATACTTGCAACACCTAAAACATCAGAAGAAAAAGGGTATAGTAAAAGATCATGGATAAAAAAAGTGTTGGCCTGCCATACCAAAATACCGATAGCAACACCTAAGCAAAGCCAACCAAAACCTAAAGTCTTATAGGTCAAAATTGCCGAAGCTTGAGCAGCTTTCCATCGGGAACGCAATCCCATCATAAAACATAATAAAACATTATTTGTTGCCCAGAAAATCGCGAATAACATTACATGGTCGATAACCATCATCAAATTTAATGATAAAACTAACCATGGGAAATATACAAAAAAAGAACGGTAGCTGGCATCACCTTTCAGGTAGTTTCTAGCAAAAAAGCCAACATTTAAACTCACATAATTAATAAGCACAATCATAATAATTGAGAGCTGATCCAGATCGATATATTTTAGCCAATGGTCCATTTTTATCTTTACACATGAATGTTGATCTTGAATCATAATATAAATTCGCTTAATAATTAGTAAAACGAATAATTCTAATTTTATCTATAAGATTTTCTAATGATGCTATTTGATTCATTTTCTCTAACATGTTTTTTAGCAAGTGTTAAAACAGGTAGTTTTACACAGGCTGCCTTAAAAGTGGGGCGCACACAATCAGCCATTAGCCAACAAATTGCGAAATTAGAAAATCAAATCGGCGTTAAGCTATTTGTGCGTGACAAAACACTCTGCTTAACGCCTGATGGTGAAATTTTCCTCTCCTATGCCCAAAGAATTATCCAAATTCACAATGAAGCAATCGACCGTTTTCAAGACCCCGATCTTGAAGGAGAAATTCGATTTGGCGTTCCCGAAGATTTTGCCAGCGTCTATCTAGCCGATGTGCTCAGTGAATTTACCCAAAGACATCCCCGCATTTTACTCAAAGTGGAATGTGATCTAACCCTGACGCTTTTCGAACGATTTAAGCAAAATGAGTTTGACCTCGTCCTTGTTAAAATGAGTAAACCACATGATTTTCCAAACGGTCTGGATGTGTGGTCAGAAACATTAGAATGGGTTGGCAAAAGCAATCAGTTAGATTTAACTGCGTCTAATAAGGTCAAACCCCTTGTTTTATCGCCTATACCTTGTGTCTATCGGGATCACGCTATTCGGTCCTTGGACAACCATGGACTGGCTTGGCGTATTGTTTTCTCGTCCCATAGCTATGCAGGGACAATCGCTGCTGTTCGTGCCGGGATGGGGATTACAGTTTTACCCCGGACAATGATCCCGCTTGATCTTGATATTATCTCAGGATCCTATGATTTACCTGAACTCGACAACACTCATATCTCGTTACTAAAGCACGAACAAACAAATACCGCGATTAATTCCTTTGAGCGATTTGTTATTGAAAAACTTGAGGATTAAATCCCCATAGCTCTCTTCATAAAGAATTTTTTAAGGGGAGATATCTTATTTACGACCCCCAACCCCATACTGCGGATTGGCCGCAAAATCTTAGAATCGTTACTAAATAACCGAACCATTATATCTGTCATGGCGAACATTGCATAGGTATCAACCCGACGGGATCGCTGATAGGCGGAAAGGACTGTCTGAGATCCCAAATCAAGTCCAAGTCGAATATGATTAACAAGGACGTCTGTTAACGCTTTGGCATCACGCCACCCCACATTGACCCCTTGACCGGCTACGGGATGGCACACATGCGCAGCATCACCAATAATCACATAGCGATCATCAATAAAGCGATCGACCATTTGGGCAACTAATGGATAACACCAAACTTGGGTAAATAAATCAAATTCACCCAAATGCGGAAACATATCAACTAATCGTTTGGCGATATCAGATGGGTCTTTTTGAGCCCAAATATCCGCTTCAGCTTCTGGCAATGTCCACACAACACCTGATCGATGACCTCCATCTACTGAATCCAACATCGGTAAAAATGCCAGAGGGCCAGACGGGTGAAAAACTTCCCAAGCTACATTATGATGAGGTTTGTCGTGATAAAGAGAAAAAACTAAGCCTTTCTGACCATAGCCAAATTGCTTTTTCTTTATCCCTCGATCATCCCGAGTCGGGGAATTGCGTCCTTCAGCACCAATGATCAGAGAAACCGTAGCCATTTCGCCCGACTCCAAATAAACGTCAACCCCGGACGCTGTAATTTTCTTGGTCAAAAGTTTATCTGGAGCACACCATTTTATTAAAGGATGATTCAGAGTTTTTTCAAAAATACCTTGGCGAATAAAGCGATTTTCAATGATATATCCCATGGGATCAGATCCCAATTCTTGATGATCAAATTGAATAGACCATGGCTGATTTGCTTCATATACTTTGATATTATCGATGCAAGCTGCTTGTCCGGATAAGGGCTGCCACAGGTCTATTTCCTCGAAAAACTGGGCTGAGGCTAAATTAACAGCAGTCGTGCGGCCATCCAGTTTTTGAGCTAGGAGGTTATCCGGCGTCTCAACATCCACAACAATTGAGGAAATACCACGATGAGCTAGACTTAAGGCCATAACACCACCAACTAAGCCACCCCCCAGAATACAAACCTGCGCTTGATACATAAGATCACCAATATTCTATTTTATGACAACATTTTAAACCACAATGCCAAAACGTGTCTATATTGTTAAACCGCTTTTATTCCAGTCATCCATAAAGCTTTTCAGACCAATATCTGTCAAAGTATGACGATACAGTTGGTGGAATACCTTTGGTGGAATTGTGCAAACATCAGCACCGGCTTTTGCAGCCTCTAGCACATGTTGAGGATGTCGAATAGATGCAGCAAGAATTGATGTATCAAATAAGTAATTACTAAACACTTGTCTGATATCACGAATTAAATCCATACCATTCCAACCCTGATCATCAACACGACCAATAAACGGCGAAACAAAAGTCGCACCGGCTTTAGCTGCGAGTAGCGCTTGTGTTGTAGAAAAAACCAAGGTTACATTTGTCATGATCTCATCATCTGTTAAAACGCGACATGCTTTTAATCCTTCTAATGTCATTGGAATTTTGACAACAACATTATCATGTAAACGAGCCAGTTCACGACCTTGGCTAATCATCCCTTCAGCATCTTCGGCAATCACTTCTGCACTAATCGGCCCATCAACAATTGAACAAATTTCTTGAATAAGTTCCTTAAACGGGCGTTTTTGCTGGGCTGCTAATGTCGGATTAGTTGTAACGCCATCGATTAAGCCTGTCTGTGATAATTTGCAAATTTCTTCTATATCTGTTGAGTCTAAAAAAATGTCCATCGTTATGCCTATAATTAAAAAATGAGTTAATATTATTGCAATCGCTCTAAGCCTAATCGGCTGAATAAAGACATATCCTTTTCAGGGACTGGATTATCGGCGGTCAACAATTTTTCACCGTAAAAAATGGAGTTCGCTCCTGCCATAAAACACAGCGCCTGTAACTCATCTGACATTTGCTCACGTCCTGCGGAAAGCCGTACATAGGATTTTGGCATCAAAATACGAGCAACCGCAATGGTTCGAACAAAATCAAAAGGATCCACTGAGGTTTGATCGGCAAGTGGAGTTCCCGGAATGGCAATCAATTGGTTAATTGGCACGGATTCCGGTTGTTCATCCATATTTGCTAAAACCAATAACATTTCTAGGCGATCTTTAGCAGTCTCGCCCATACCCAGAATACCGCCACAACAGACTTTCACGCCAGATTTTCTAACGTTTTCAATAGTTTTAATTCGATCTTCGAATGTGCGCGTTGTAATGATTTTGCCGTAATGGTCTGGGGATGTATCAATGTTATGGTTGTAATAGTCCAGTCCAGCATCACGCAGTGCATCAGCCTGATGGTCTTTTAATAAACCGAGTGTCACACAGGTTTCCATGCCCAGTTTTTTAACTTCGGACACCATTTGGCAAACAACATCCAGATCCTGATCTCGTGGCCCGCGCCAAGCTGCCCCCATACAAAAACGAGTACTTCCGGCAGCCTGGGCCTTTTTAGCAGCCTCAACAACTTCTTGAATTTCCATCAGCGGTTCTTTTTTCAAACCTGTCTCATAATGGGCAGATTGAGGGCAATAAGAACAATTTTCTGGACAACTGCCCGTCTTTATACTAATCAGTGTACTTATCTGAACCGTATTAGGAGAGAAGTTGGCACGATGAACCGATTGCGCTTCGAAAAGCAAATCAGAAAACGGTAAATTGTAGATTTTTTCTGCAGAGTCAATATCCCAGCAACCAGAAGAAGTCGATGTTTTGGACTTCAGGTTGCCCTGGGTTTTCGATGATGATTCGACGCCGGTAGCTGGCTCTACCGAAGGAGAACCATCGGCTGAAAAGACAGAGCAAGATGAAGGATCAAAATCTGACTTCTTCTGGTTGCTGGGATATGTAGTCCAAGGTTTCATTTGATCGCCCTCTTTTATTGTCATGACAGATCATTTTCAACAAACGTTAAAACAGATCCGATATAATCGGAACTATCGCAGATTGCCCCCTTGCCGTCAAGGGGCACTGGATTTTTCATCCAATGATTATTTAGGATTAAGCCATAACCAACAGGTTATTGAAGCCGCCTATCAAGCAGGCCTTCAATATGGCATTGGAGCAACAGGATCACGATTATTATCCGGCAATTATCTCTTAATTGAGCACTTAGAAAATCAAATTGCACAGGATAAAAAGTCTGAGGCGGCGTTAGTTTTTGCCACAGGGTTTCAAGCCAACACCAGTACTCTATCAACTCTATTATCAGATCAGAACGCCCTTGTCTTTTTTGACAAACTCAATCATGCAAGTCTATACCAAGCTGTCCGAAATAGTGATTGTCAGCTTATTCGTTATCGCTCGTGTGATATGGACCATCTGGCGGATTTACTAAAAAAGCATAAGGATAATCCTTCCCCTAAGTGGATTATTAGTGAAACTGTTTTTGGGATGGACGGACAAAAATGCCCGTTAGAAACGATTACTGAGCTCGCAGAAACTTACGGCACATGGCTTTATCTGGATGAAGCTCATGCAACAGGGCTGTATGGCCCCCAAGGTTATGGCCTGTCCACCTGTCACGCTTTACCAGATCAAACAATCATCATGGGCACATTTAGCAAAGCCTTGGGCAGCAGTGGTGCTTATATAGCCTGCCCCATCTTAATCAAAGAATTCCTAATCAACCGAGCCGGTGGTTTCATTTATTCAACAGCTCCATCCCCCATGCTCATCGGTGGGACGTTAAAAGCATGGGAGTTACTCCCTTCTCTTGGGCACAAACGTCAATATATCCAAGATCTTGCCAATTATGCCCGACATCAACTGACAACGTTCGAAGTCATTGGATCAGAAACAAATATCATTCCCATAATCATCGGTGATCCTGCAAAAACAGTTGATTTGAAAAATCGTTTGTCGCAAAACGGCATAGAAATCTCCGCGGTTCGATCGCCCACCGTCCCTAAAAACACAGATCGACTACGGATTGCGATCAATGCTCAGCATACAAAAAAGGATGTCGATCAACTCATTGAAAGCCTTTTATCATGACGCATCTTGTCTTTTGTCATGGGTTTAGCTATTCCCCAGATTATTGGGATAATCTTATAACCCTCCTACCAGAATTTACAATTCATCATATGGATTTAGGATATTATGGAGATTTGAACATCCCAGAAATAAAAGAACCATTGATCGGTATCGGACATTCGTTAGGACTTATTAAATTAATGCAACAAAACTTCCACTTCAAAACCCTGATCGGTCTTAATAGTTTTGTGAATTTTCTGGGCAATGAGCCTCATATCCATAAACGTCGCGCCATAGAACTTGATACCTTTGAAATTCTTATTCGCACAAGTCCTAACCTTGCTTTAAAATCCTTTCATCATCGGTGTGGCGTAACATTCAATCTAAGGGATCCTAACAAGGACAGACTTTTAAGTGATCTAGACCTCTTACGAGATTCATTTCCTGTTCCGGACAGGCTAACACTGATTGCAACCCAAGATGATATCGTCTGCCCTCCTGACGTTATTCAGGATAATTTTGGCTCTGAGATGATAACTATGCTAGAGTCAGGAGGTCACGGTTTAGGATACAATCACGCAGCAGAAGTTGCATCCATCATAAAAAGGAAAAATAATGACTTGGACAACACCGGATGTACAATTAGCCTTTAATAAAGCACAACCCACCTATGATTCAACCGCAACGATTCAGCATCGTGTCGCCAACCAGCTTGTTGAGTATTTACCGAAACTGCCCTTGACCTCTGTTATTGATCTGGGGTGCGGGACAGGGTTTGTCACTGATGCTCTCTTAACAAAACACAAAGATAGTCATTTTCACCTCATTGATTTATCAGATCAAATGATCGCAGGTTGTCGCGAGAAATATAAAAACAATGATTCAATTACATTTGCCACAGCCAATATGGATGAATATATCTACCCCTCAGCCGATTTAATCATCAGTAATCTTGCTGTTCAGTGGTCTAAAGATCTTCGTGCCCTTTTGTCAAATCTTACAAGTAAAACCTCAATAGTTGCCTTTACAACATTAACGCAAGGGACTTTCCAAGAATGGGAAGATTTGCTCTGTCAAAATGGGATTACCAGTCCCCTTTTACCCATGCTCTCTGTCCAAGAACTGAACCAAATTTGCCTAAACTTGAATCAGGATAGCCGCATTTATTTACAAGACTATAGCCTAACCTTCACCAGTATTTCTGATTTTATTCAATACCTCAGAGATTTAGGAGCAACCGTTGGCAAAAGGATCCAAGAAAAAGCAAAATTCAAAGCCCTTATTCAACATCATAAAGAGCCTATTACAGTTACCTACAAAGTTCTATTTTGTGTTATAGCATCAAAAGATAAGCCTCTAAGTTGATTTTTGCAGCGAAAATATTAACCTATAGGTTTAAAAAGGAATTATGCCATGTCCTATTTTATTACCGGAACTGACACAAATATTGGAAAAACACTGATCAGCAGTTGGTTATGCTTACATACTCAATATAATTATTTCAAACCGATTCAAAGCGGAACGATTGAATCCATTGACAGAATTGAGGTTCAGCGTTTATCTAATACCCATTGTTATTCTGAATGCTATTCCTTAAGAGAACCATTATCGCCACATCTGGCAGCTCGTCATGAAGGTCTTCAGATTGACTTATCTACCATCAATCTACCACACACCTCAAACCTTATCGTTGAAGGAGCAGGCGGGGTTTTTGTGCCTCTGAATGACAAAGATGTCATGCTTGATTTGATGGTTCAATTTAACTTACCCATCATTATTGTTGCGCGAACAGCCTTGGGAACCATAAACCATACACTTCTAACACTTCAGGCAATCCGCCAGAAAGGACTAAAAATCGCCGGTGTGATTTTAAGCGGAGAGCCTAATACTGACAATGCAACAGCTATTCAACACTACGGAAATGTTTCAATATTAGCAACCCTACCGCACTTACCAATCATTACTAAACAAGAACTGCAAAAAATCCCCTTACCCGAAAAATTAAAGAATCTATTTTAAGGAGTTATCATGTCCCTTGCGCATCGTGACAAAACCATCATTTGGCACCCCTTTACACAGCACCAAACTGCCGCTGAGGTTATCCCCATCAGCCATGGGAAAGGGGCGTATGTTTATGATGAATCCGGCAAAGCCTATCTCGACCTGATTTCCAGTTGGTGGGTCAACCTGCATGGCCACGCCCATCCTGCTATTGCCAAAAGCATTTATGACCAAGCACAACAACTAGAGCATATCATTTTTGCTGGATTTACCCACGAACCTGCTGTCAGTTTATGCGAAAAACTCCAGACTATTCTGCCTGATACTTTAAATCGCTTTTTCTTCTCTGATAATGGTTCCACTGCCGTTGAAGTCGCTCTAAAAATGGCTTATCAATATTGGCGTAACAAGAATGAGCCTCAACGAACCCTTTTCCTAAGTTTTGATGGTGCCTACCACGGAGATACCTTTGGCGCCATGTCAGTCGGTAAAAAATCAGGATTTCATACCGCCTTTGATGATCTATTGTTTCAAGTTCTCACGATTCCCTACGCTGAAACGTGGGTTAATGATCCTGATCTCGATGCAAAAGAAAACGATACACTCGCGATCCTAGATCGTCACTTGGAAAAATCTGCCGATCATATTGCCGCCTTTATCGCTGAACCTCTTGTTCAAGGAGCCGCAGGTATGCGCATCTGTCGCCCTGAATTCTTACAACAAATCATAGATAAAGTTCGAGCTCATGGAATTTTAGTAATCTTTGATGAGATCATGACGGGTTTTGGTCGAACAGGGACTATTTTTGCCTTAGAACAAGTTAATCGAATACCAGATTTTCTATGTGTCTCTAAAGGAATAACGGGGGGGTTTTTACCGCTTGCCCTGACCATCACAACCGACACCATTTACCAAGCTTTCTTAAGTAATCATTGGGACAAAGCCTTTGCCCATGGTCATTCTTACACAGCCAATCCTTTGGCGTGTGCGGCTGCGGTCGCCTCTTTTGATTTATTAATGAGCCCGGAGTGTCAAACTCGGATTACAGAAATTAATAAAGCCCATAGAAATAACATAAAAAACCTTACAGATATCGAAAGAGTTCGAATCCAGGGAACGATTGCAGCCTTTGATATTGCTGAAACGGCAACGCCTGCTCTGCGTCAACAATTCTTAGATCAAGGACTACTCATTCGCCCTCTTGGCAAAACAATCTACCTGTTACCGCCTTATTGTGTGACGAGCGATGAAATTCAAGAGTCATTTGAAAAAATTAGAAAGATATTATTTCTTAGCCTTTGATTTAAACCATCTACTCTGGGCTTATTTCATACTTGGCACGATAATTGCTGACTTTTGGGTGAACATTAAACTCAGAGGTAAATTATGGCGATTTCAAAAGCATCGTCCCAAAAGATGACGGCATCTCAGGTTACTAAAAAACCATTGAATGATCTGATGGATGCTATTAAAGACGCATCCGCAAAAGGGCAGAAAAAAAATGACTTCAAAAACTTTTTAATTGACCCTGTTGCACATAAAACTGTCGAATCTAATCAAACTCAGACTCAAAGTAAATCTGATGGATCAAAAAAGGATCTTTCGAATCAGAGACCAACTACTCGACAAGCAGACAAAGCAGTTGATAAAAAGAACGCTGAATATACAGAATCCAATAAGGAAACAGGTTCTGAGGCAATATCTGAATCAGAAATAGATCTTGATGAATGCACAACACTGATTCAAAAAGAATCTGACTTAAATAATTTTATACAGATAAAATCGCAGCCTGAAATTATCCAACTTCAAGAACAAAAACCTGCACAATCGCAAAGTGTTCATATGAAAGAGCATGATATCCAAGAATGGATACAAGAGGGCCGCGTAAAAATAGAACTCGTGACGGAACCAAATCAAGAATCTATGGCAACTCATATTAACTTAGCCCAGCACTCAACTGTGGAACAACAAGCCATCAGTCAAGATAGATCAGATAAAAATGATATATTATACAATCAGGAAACTTTGATGAACAATGAACATGATTTATCTAGTGGCCTGAGCTCAAGCCCATCTAGGGCTCATGAAATTCAACAGGTTAATCAACAAATACAGCCTCCTGTTGTCCAACCTATAGCCGCACAAACAGAGTTTCAACCTCTACAAAAGGGAACATCTCAGCAAAACGGACTCGATTTAAAGGTCTCAGCAACCAACACATCCTCAGTCAAAGGGACAAAAGCAGCAACATTAACAACCTTAGATAAATTGAATGCACTGAACCAAATTAAAGAGCAGTTGAAACAATCTCTTCAAAAAGGGGAAACACACTTAAAAATTCAGCTAAAACCTCATGAAATGGGGAAAGTTGATATCAAACTTGATATCTCACGCGATGGCCTTGTCACAGCTGCCTTTAAGGCAGAAAATCGAGAAACGCTGGAAACCCTAACCCGCCACGCCATTGATTTTCAAAATATTTTCAATGAAGCAGGGCTACAAGCAGATTCACAAGGCATGAACTTTTCCATGTCGAGAGGAAATCATGATGAACAAAATTCCTTTGGAGAAATGCTCTCTGCAGAAACCACACCTGAATTAGAGGAAGTCAAAGCCATCAACTCAGGGCTATTACCATCCTCTCAGATTAATATTTTAACTTAAAGGAGCTAAGTTATGGTTACATCTGTTCAACCACCAATAACAGCTCAACCAGCTGTCGCAACTGAAAAAACGAAAGATCGCAGCGCCTTATCTCGCATGCTTGAGAAAAGCCGTGATGAACAATATAACGTGTTCATGAAAATGTTCTTAGCCCAAGTTAAGAACCAGAACCCCGATAATCCCATGAGTACGCACGAGATGACCCAAAGCGTCATGTCGTTCTTTAGTGCCGCTGAGCAAGCACAAACCAATAAATTGCTCAAACACGGTAATGACATGAAGGTCAAAGAACAAATGGCTGCTGCCAAAACTTATCTTAACAAAGAAATTGTCTATGAAGATGATCGCCTTGTGTTTAATGGACAACCTGAAGACATTTCATTGATTATGCCCGGCGGTGTTGTTGAAGCAGAACTCGTTGTTCTTGACCAACAACTCAATCGTGTTAAAACGTTTCCTTTAGATCCGTCTAAAATTGGCAAACAAACTTTTTCTTGGGATGGGCTCAATGATAGTGAAATGCCGGCAAGCCATGGAATCTATCATACCAAAGTTCTGGCAGTTGACAGTAAAAAACAAGTTGTCGAAATCCCAACAGCCTTTAAAGGACGTGTCCAACAAATTGCCTATCAAGATGATTCCGGAGATTTTCTTTTACTCGTGAATGACTCAGTAGGCGTGGGATTAGATGATGTTTTAAGTGTCAGCAAACCAGCTTCTCAAGACATTGTCGGCCTGACAAAGACCATGCAAGAACAAATAAAACAGTACGAGGAATTAAATAAATTGATTAAAAGCCAAATTCCACCAGAACCAACATCCACACCAATTCCAGATTATTATAGTTAGGAGAACATAAAATGGCAGGTTTAAACTCAGGAATGAACGCATGCGTATCAGGATTAAAAGGTGTCTCGGCACGTGTTAATTGTCACTCACAAAACCTAGCAGCAGCTGGTGCTTATGCCTCAAAATCACGCCAAGCATTCTTATCCGTTGTCAATACAGGACAATCGTTGGATGCCTTTATCCCTGCAGGGATAACAGCAACTCAACAGCATTTTGTCTCAACCGTAGGATCCCCCGTACAATCCAGTGTCGATACGCATATGTCTCTAGATGGGCAAGGATTTTTTGTTGTTAACAAAAAAGCTGATAATACAAACCCTGGCGCTTATGGTTTTACACGCGTCGGTACCTTTTCAGAAAATAAAGATCATAATTTTGTCAACCATGTTGGCGAATATTTGAAAGTCTTTTATGTTGACGCTAATGGTGACCCCATTAGTACGAATACGGCCACAATTGACGCCCTAGAAACAGCATCAAGTGCTAGTTTATCGGGGAACCCGTCGGCCACAACAGCTGCCACAATTAAAGGCGTTCTCGCCAGTGATGCAGCTCTTGGAACAACGAAATCAATGATTATGAATGCCTATGATTCCTTAGGTGTTGCCCAAACAATCACGTTAAACTTTGCCAAGACAAACGTCAGCCCTATGGAATGGACGGTTACGGCATCATCACCGAATGCGGCGACCATTGGTGCTCCTTATGATACGGGCATGATTATCCAGTTCGACGGAGCCACAGGTAACCCGGCACTTATTAATGGCGCAGCCGGTCCAGCCCCGAATTTAGCTATTACTTGGTCAACAGCAGCAGCACCATCAACCATCAATATGAATTTTGGGGCAATTGGTGGAACCAACGGTATGCGTTCTTTTGGTACGGCAAAAAGCTATGACCTTCCGCAACCCGTAGTTGATGGGATGCAAGCTGGGAAATACATGCGGACATCGATTGACGATCAAGGATACATGTGGGCTACATTCGATAATGGAGATACACGCCGATATGCGAAAATTCCATTAGCGACATTTCCTGATCCCAATAAATTAGTTGAGCAAACCGGCGGTAGTTTTGTTGCCTCGGGAGATTCCGGAAATTACACGCTCAATTTTGTAAACGAAGGAACTGCCGGAGGCATTCGTTCAGCTAGCCTTGAAGAATCAACGATCGATACAGCCGAAGTCTTTACGGACTTGATTGTCGATCAACAGCGTTATACAGCAGATCTTAGAGGGATTTCAACTATTGAAGAAATGCTCCAAGCGCTCGATCGAGCTTTGGCATAATAAGCGCTTTGATCATATGATTTTCTATCTAAGATAAACGCTGCACCTCTCTTGTAAAGAGAGGTGTTTTTTATCCCTTAACAACAGCACCGTTAATTCGGTGAATCTTTAATTTATTCTTGAATGTATTTGCTTGGTTGGCTGATGCGAAAAAACCAACCATAACTTTATAAAGGATTTTTCCCGTAGACGATGATGTCGATTTTTGAATAATAAATTTCTTACCGGAAAATGCTGATCCATCGATTCCCTTTAGACGACGAATCTCAGTTTTCGCTTCTTTTTCAGAAGAAAATGTTCCAAGTTGGACTCTATAGTTACCTTGAACAGCCATCGCTGATCGAACATTTTCTTTTATAGTCGGTTTTTTAACAGCCTGCGTCGACGCATAAGGTGAATCATTATTTAAAGAAGCCAGCTTTAATTTTGTTGTATCGATTTTTTCAATACGAGACGCTTCGTTTGAAACCAAATTATCCAAGGGATCAATTTCTTCTTCAGACTCCGATAGTTGATTTAAAGCCTTGGGAGCCTCAACAGGAACAGCAGTCTGTTGTTGTACTAACTGCTGTGCTGCGGCAGATGGCCCATAAGGTGCCGAGTGTTGCTGCTGTGGATAGATATGTTGTTGGGGCACTGGCTGCTGTATCACCTCTTGATTTTGCGGATACATGGGTTGCACTTGAGGTTGCGGTGCATGATGCTGTGGGGAAGAAACAAATGCTTGTTGCTGAGACGGCATAGCGTGCTGTGGGTAAACAGGAACGGTTACAGGGTTACCATATTGATCATACAAAATCTGCGTCTGAGGTAGTTGCTCATACGCCTGTTGAGGCTGTTGCGGATAGACTTGTTGCTCTGGCAGAACAGGGGTCTCTGGTTGCGGCAAGAGTCGCTCTGGCATTTGTTGTTGTTGGGGTGTAATACGACCGTAAATTAATTTATCTTGATGAGGAATCACCATCCCCCCCGGATTATCCGGTCGGACTTTATACGGAGACTCATCAGCAATCAAGACAGGCGGTGCTTCATTATAAGAATGGGCAAACCAACGATAGCCAAACCAACCAAGTACAACAAGAATGATAACCAAGCTGGCCAAAATTACAAAATTCAAGGGTGATTGACGATCATCCCAATCATCTTCTTGCTCATTGGATGAGATAGGATCTTTTTCTTGCATAAATCGCAGACGATGAATTTGTTCATCCCGATCCACATGACCAAATGTGGCGCGGACCTCCCCAACACGAATATCCTGATTAACAGGTTGACGTTGTTCCTGTTGTTTATAAGGGTTCGGCGCTAACGATGGTTGATTTGGCTCATCATTTTCCTGAAGTTTACGGAAAAAAGGTGTCATTAACGCATCTCCTCAACTGGGGTGACGCCCAACACAATCAACCCCTCTGCAATTACATTGGCCACGCTTTGCACTAACGCTAAACGTGCCATGGTTCCTTCTTTATTTGCCGGATCAATAAACCGAAGTTCTACATGATCCTTACCCTTATTCCACAACGCATGGAACGTTGCCGCCACGTCATACAGATAGTTTGCAACGCGATGAGGCTCACGCGCCATAGCTGCAACTTCAATTTGCTTTGGCAATTGGGTTAATACTTTAATCATCGCTAACTCTGCGTCATCGGTCAAGGGTGACATATCAGTGTTAACAAAGCTAAGATCCCCAAAAACCTCTTTCCCATGACGCAGAACCGAATGACAACGAGCATGAGCATATTGAACATAAAAAACCGGATTATCCTTACTTTGTTCAATCACTTTGGCAAAGTCAAAATCAATGGTCATGTCTTGATGGCGGGTCAACATGATAAAGCGCGTCACATCAGATCCAACGCGATCAATAACGTCGCGCATAGTAATAAAGGTCCCGGCACGTTTAGACATTCTAACAGGCTGACCATTTTCCATAAAATTGACAAGTTGTGTCGTTTTCACATCAACTTGGCCCTTACCACTGGTCACGGCTGCTGCGGCTGCCTTAATTCTCTTCACATACCCCGCGTGATCTGCCCCGAAAATATCGACCATTTTGTTAAAGCCACGACGACATTTATCATAGTGATAGGCAATATCACCGGCAAAATAGGTCCAGCTCCCGTCTGATTTTTGTAAGGGCCGATCCACATCATCGCCATAAGCCATTGCCTTAAACAACAGTTGTGGACGGGGTTCCCAATCCTCAATGTCATGACCTTTTGGTTTTTCTAAAACACCGGTATAGATATCACCTTGTTCCTTTAGAAATTCAACAGCTTTGACGACACCGCCAGCCTCAACAAGTTCACGCTCGGATGTAAAGACATCCATCTTGACCCCAACAGCCAACAAATCGTCCTTGATGGTGTCCATCATTTTGGCAATGGTAAATTGCTTAAACAGATCCAACCACGCTGTCTCAGGCTGATCAACATACTGCCCTTGATATTGGGTATAAAGCTCTTGGCCGATATCAACCAAATAATCCCCCGGATATAACCCTTCGAAACGAGATTCATCAACTACTTCACCACAGGCCTGTAGATAACGCAAATAGGCAGATCGCGCTAAAATATCAGTCTGTCCCCCTGCATCATTGATATAATATTCACGGGTCACCTGATAGCCGATCTTCGCCAATAAAGAGGCAATCGCATCACCAAAAACAGCCCCGCGACTATGCCCTGTATGCAGGGGGCCTGTTGGGTTCGCAGAAACATACTCAACGTTCAAGGCTTCTCCCTTACCCAGATCCGATGAACCATAATGATCTTGCGCCTTGATAATATTAAAGAGCTGCGATTGCCAAAAATCATTCGACATAAAGAAATTAATGAAACCGGGCCCTGCCACATCAACCTTAGTGACATGATCAACTGCTTTTAACTTCGCACAAATATGCTCAGCCAATGCTCGCGGATTTGTCCCTGCAGCCTTTGCCAGAACCATGGCTGCATTGGTCGCCAGATCACCGTGCGTTGGATCCTTAGGTGTCTCAATAACAACTCGTGACAAATCTAAATCGTCAGGCAGTACTTTTTCAGCTTTGAGTGAGGTGAGAATAGAGAGAAGGTCTTGGTGTAATTTATTAAATATATTCATGATCATACAGGATAAAAATTTTACTTATCCTATTAATACATGACCCGCGAGTTCAAGTGAATATTTTTTTGAGATCTATCTGATCTCTTGAAGGGTACAATCATTAAACGTCAAGGCCGCCCAAGAATCAGCCTTAACCTCAAAGCAAGCAACTTGTGCCGTGCCTAGCGTCATCGAAACGGAGGTAGCACACAATCCCAAAAAGTCAGAGACACCCGGATTATGGGCAATAACCAGAATATCACGAGCCGTATCCGGCAATAACTGTACTTCTTCCAACAAAATTCCTGCCGGTGCATGATACAGGCTATCCAAAAATTGGTAGTGAATTGAGGGCATCAAAATATCTTTAATTCCGGCACAGGTCTGACGCGTTCGCGTTGACGTTGAACACAAGACATGACTGACGCTATCAAACAATCCTAAAGTGTGGCTACAAAAATCCTCTAACTGTTTGCGCCCTTCTATATTTAAAGGGCGATCAAAATCAGAAGAAGCATGAGAGGCTGCCGCATGGCGCATGATGTATAAATGTTTCATTTCTCACCATTCATAAAACTATTCATCTCATAGACTGAATAGTCACTTTCATTTCTTCTCAAAAACTAACGCCGCCCAATCACCAATAAGATGATGCTCAACAAAGGTAAAATCAACTGCCTCATAGGATTGACGAACCTGATCGATCTGACGCGTTAACAAACCAGACAGAACAATTCTCCCCTTTGGCGCTACACAGTCTGCCATATCGGGCGCCATCTCACACAGGGGAGCCGCCAAAATATTAGCCGAAACCAGATCAAATGGTCCTTGATCCTTAACAACAGTTCCGTCAAATCCTTCATTACACAAACAAGAAACCAAATCATCACAGGTGTTAAGCTCAGCATTACGCGTTGCAACACGAACAGATTCCGGATCGTTATCCACCGCCAACACAGAAATGCCCCATAGTTTTGCAATAGCCATCGCCAAAATACCGGACCCACAGCCCATATCCAACGGCTTGTTAAAAGTCATGCCTTGAGCGTGCATTTTCGTCAACGCTTCGATACACGCTGTCGTGGTTTCGTGTTCACCAGATCCAAAGGCTGTTGCAGCATTGATTTCCATACCAATCAAACCTGCAGGCACATCGCCTTTTGTATGGCTGCCATACACATAAAAGCGACCTATCTGACGCGGCGGAAAGTTCTTCCACGTTTGTTCCAACCAATCGGTTTCAGGCAATACCTCAACCACAATTTGCGGTACAGCCAGTTGATGATGAGCTGCGGCTTGCACCAGAAGCGACTGGATCAAATCCAGATCATGGGCATCTGACACGGTTGCCTCAAAAACCCAATGATCTGTATCCTCATCAATTTCATGCCACGAGACAGCCAATACTTGCTCATCCAAAGCATCCCCGAAAATAAGAGCTGCTGCTGATGTTGTTTTAAATGATATTTTCTTTAAGTTCATAGGACTCTGTTAAATTAAAATTATTTTTCAACAGTGTACATGAATCAAGGTCCCGAGCACAGTATTTTGTGATGGGGGAAGATTTCCTATAATCACGGGGCTGTGTACACCTAAAAATTGAATGAAAGGAATCCACATTCACAACTTAAAAAATAAGGTAAATAGAGATAATATAAGGTTTATATTACCATACTAATCTTCACCTGACTCAGACTTTTCACTATTTAAAGTTCTTCTTCTAAAACATTTAAAGCTTTTTGAGCAAATGCTGCCGTTGACTCATCACCGCACATAACAAGATTATAAAGATCTTTTATCATCGGATTTTTAATCTTATCTTCTAATCCCCTTATAAAAAGAAAGATCAGCTTGAGGTCAATGTGTTTTGTGCTGGCGTCAAAGGGTAAGGTAGTACTCATAACATGAATCAAATAAATAACATTAAGAAAAGATTGTAATTCATTAGATGGGTCTAAAAAAGCATCTTCTCCCGCAGGATAAAATGTAATAGGACAATAGTCCATCCAACGTATTGCAGATCCTGCTTTGAAATTTGCCTTCAACGAAGGGTAATTATACCAAGGCGATATTTTCGAGTATATACCTTTAAATTCACGATGAATTACCCCCTCTGCAACAAATGGTTTTCCCAAAGCGGGATCAATAACATTTCTCATGACACCCGTTAAAGCTTCAGGAGCATAACCTTTACCTCTAAACTTACTGAGTATATATGTACCTTTCTCAATTCTTCCAGATCTTACACTCTGGCAAAAAATAAATTTCCCAACTAACTCATTTGTTTGCCTATCAAAAATAATATAATTAGGAAAACTATCTAGCTGACTATAAAAGCCGGTTTTTTCTTTCGTTTTAAAGTTCTCTATGTCTTTTTCCTGAATCCGTTCATGCTGAGATTCAAAAACTGGATCAATTACATCATCCCCTAAGAGCATATCAATGTTATGAGGCGTATTGAAGTTATCAGGATAAACACTGGTAGAACTTCCTGAGAACCATGGATTTCTCCAGCCACAATCTTGATAAATAGCCAGATAACAAGCCGTATCTTTTTCAGCTGAATCTATCAATTCTAATCTAAGATTGTCAGTCTCAAATAATTTACAAGAAACACATGGCTGTAAATGACCGTTTGAGCTAGACGAAGGGATTGAGTCAGCCCCACGACAGGTATCAAAAATCGAAAACAAACTAATAGCTAAGATGATCTTCTTCATAAATTTTACTTCTCAGGAAATTATAACTTTATTTAGAATGATTGGGTTTCATCTGATAAATTTCAATACTTTATATGAATCACACGGAATGTATGTTTATCCGATTAATGATCGTTTTACGAACATAACTCCCCTACTCCACCAGTTATCCAAAAACACCTTAATTTCTGTTCCTAAACCTTGTTCCTTTATTTTCTTCCAAATTTTGGAACCAACATTCATACACTTTCATCAAAATGAAATTTTAGGTAATATTGTAAATATTAAAATGAAATTACTAAATATATGCGAAAATTTTTTATAACAGCAATATCATTAATAGGACTATTGAGTGCTTTCTATTTTAGTTTTTGGGTTGACGTGCCAAATGTTACTATGTCTACTCTTTGGCTAACTTTTAGTATAATTTCTTTCGTTTTAACTGAACAATCAAATATTGAATCTATTTCCATTTTTGGAAACAGTTTAAAACTAAGAGAAATAAAAGATACCATTACTGAACTACGCCAACTTAGTCAGGTAATGGCAAGTTCTATCCTTTACTTAGAACAGTGTCAAGGTAGATTCATGCAAGATGATGAAGACAGAAAATTGGCTATTTATAATGAAATAGGAAATGTGCTCAAAGAAGTTAAAATCCCCCCCGAACAGATTAGAGAAATACAAGAGAAAAACTGGCATTCATGGGTTCAGATTGATTACGTTTATGCAATAATCAATTCAGTAAACATTGATCATCCTGCAATACCGAAAGAAAATAAGCAAAAGTGGGGTAAAATAAGAGAAAATATAATTGATCACATCCGAGATACTAAAGCTCAGGATCTCCAAAATATATTTCAGGATTTACACGCTCTTACACCAAAAGTACAGCACTTTATAGAGGGTTATTCATACTATATGGAAAATAAAGAACATAAAGATTTGGATCAATGGAAAAATCGATACGATTGGTTTAAGAATAATTAATCCGGTAATCATCCCAAAAATAAAGGGATCAATAAGTATAATCTTATGTAAATCTCTTGATTTTATATAATCCAAGTCCTATTTCCCCATTTTGTGATAATATGTTCCATGACCTCCTGCACCACTATCTACAATCTTTGCCCAAATCGAACCACAATCTAAGCATTGGTAATAATAATATTCTGTTCTATCATATCCTCTTCCTATTGAGATTTCATGATAGACTGGGCTTCCAATAGTTTGTCTATTTTCTGGAAAATGATCTTTTTTACAGGAATCACAATTATTTTGATTGTTAATAAAGGTTCCGTTTTGGTTGACCATAATTTTTATCTCCCTTGCTATATATTAAATATTAAAGATCATTTATTAAAGAATTGTTTGTCATGAGTTTTATTTAATCAGATAGTATTTAATGAAAATTACAAGTATCGTAATTGGCCTGGTGTGTACGTAGGGCCTACTACTAAACATTGCTCCATTGTTTCACCTTTTGAACTTCTGTTTCGTTATTTAGAATATAAGCAGCACGCTCTCTTAATTCGTCAAAGGTGATAATTTCAGGATCTTTAAGGCTTCTTCTGTATATTTCAAAGGATTTTTTATGTTTATCAGAAGTAAGTTGATTGGTATTTCCTATGACCAATATTGGGCGAGGATAAATAGTTTGTAGATCCGCCAGAATCTCCTTATTATTAGGATCTTGTGAACCATCTATTTGCCAAGTAAAAGCATTAGATTGAACCTGTGCAACTGCAGAAGATAATTCATGATGGGGGGGGTATACTCTGTTTCTAACCTCATCATTGTGCAACAACTTTGTCTTAGGTGTCTTAATTTCAACTAGGACTGTATATCTTACATTATTTGAAGTCGTTGAGGATAAGAAATCAGAAATCTGTCCATCTTTATTCTTCATATCTTTTCCACCAACAAGAACCTGAGGTTGTTCTAAATGAAGAAAATGATAACTTAATCCATAACCAAAAATCCATGAATTAGTTTCAAAGAACCTTTGCCACTCGGATTCATTAGTGTCTTTTCCAAGAAGCTCGTCAAAATCGGCTAAAGATTTTTTTCTTTTGGCAATAGTTTGTAGATCCGCCAGTTTGTCTAGAACAGGATTATCGATTTCTACAAATTCATCTAGATATTCATATGGAACATTGCCCAAATTTTCTATAAGTTTTCTAATACAATCTATTTTATTATTTTGTGATGAAAGGTCATACATATCCACGGAAATTACATGGTAGGATTTCTCTCCAAATACAAACCCATTCTCTTTTATAAGAGCTTTACATTTTTCAATATATTCAAGTAGATTATTTGTAGATTCACTATTTAATTCTATCTGTCTTTCAGTTTCCCAATTACTTTTATTTTTTCTCTTCTTCTCTAGAATAAGTCTAAGGGATACAACAACCTCATTCTGCTTTTTAGCATATTGTGCCTTACAGACTATTTCTACCCTTTCTGTTTTTGAAATCGTTTGTTCACTAAAATCTCCAGAAGTTACAGATGTACTTTTCATATGGATCAAATTTTTACCCCCCAATGACAACATGTTAAAATTGTACCTTTCTCAAGCTAAAAATAATGTTAATTTTTTAAATACCTAAAGAAAGTAGACCGCGAAACCTTCAGAGTCTTACAAATATCATCAATAGAAAGGCTCTTGTTCTCATACATTTTACGAGCCGTTATGATTTTTGGGTCATCAGATCTTAAAGGAGGACGGCCCCCTACTCTTCCTCTTGCTCGCGCAGATGCGAGTCCAGCCCGTGTTCTTTCTTGAATGAGTCGCCTCTCAAATTGAGCCATTGCTGAAAAAATATTAAATATAAGTTCGCCAGAAGCAGTCGTCGTATCTATGGCTCCATCGCATAAAGACTTAAATCCTATTTGTCGCTGAAACAACGACTGAACCAAATTGACAAGATGCACCATAGATCTTCCTAGTCTATCTAATCTCCAGACTAAAAGTGTATCGCCTGACTCCACTTCCTCAAGGCATTTATCTAATCCTGGCCGCTCTGTTTTTGCACCTGAAGCCTTATCAACAAAAATGAGTTCTTTAGGACACCCTGCTTTTTTCAAAGCATCAAGTTGTAAATTTAGGTCTTGTTCGTTTGTGCTAACACGCGCATATCCGATAACTCGTCCCATGATTCGATAAAACCTCATTTAATATGCCAATATATGAGTTTATAATACTTTGTTTTATGAGATGAGTATATAAAACAATACACGTGTTGAAATTTATAATACTTCAAAAGGTAAACCATCAATCTCATAAAACGGTCGTTTTATGAGATTCATTAGTCTCATGTATCAATAACCGAGATTAGAAACGCTCCTCCACCATCGTTTTTTTGCACGGTTTTTTACCAGATTTCAGATTAAATTAAAGTCATTTTTCAACTGCACACATGAATAAGCCTGTCAACCACGGTGTTTTGAGATGAAGGGAAATGAGGTAATAAATAATTTTACAAAAATTAAATTTTAAGATAAAAGGATGTATAAACGTTACATTAAATACAGAGAATAGAATGAAGCACATTAAATTATCTATGATAAATTTTATCTTTGCCGTTATTTTTTCAACCCAATACACCTATGCTATTACAATCGATAGAAAAGAGGTTGATTTTAATGGAGCAGAAAGAATATCTGTGACCTGTCAAGTAGATTCCCCATCAAATATAACATATGAAATTAAAGATAACGGAATTGAAACAGGTTTTTTTTCAGATCCAAATATTATACAAGCATGGAATGACATTTACTCCGAAGCATTACGAAATAATACAAAATACAAGGGATGCACTATGCTCTCTCAAAGTCATATCGATATAGAAACAGGAACTGACTCCAAAGATATATGCGTTGTTATGAAGGCTGAAACCGACATAAAAGTCACTACTGGAAATAATATGTTAATGCAACAAACTGTTTATGAGGCCCAAGGAGATATTGTTTTATCAGCAACCCGTGTCCATTTAAAATCAGCATTTGCAAGAACCCCTAGAACTGTGAAAATTTTAGCCCCTAAAGATTCAGTCAGCTGGTTAGAAGCTATCAGTTTTTCTGCTACAGACACTCAACATAGACTATACTCTCTTGGAATTGATGGCGTACTTAACTTTAAAGATCTTTCTGAAACTCATGGTGAAAATATGTTTTTAGTTGTCGGGGCTAATGCTATTACGTTTCATTTAAGGTCTCTAGATTGAAACCACAAATAAAGAAAAATTTTTCTCTCAACCTGGAATCCAGCCAGCATTACCCCATCACCGTCTTTTGCTGCAACGTCTTATAGCTTAGCACGGTTAGGTACACCACACCGCACAACAGGATGATGGTGGGGCCGGATGGCCAGTTGAATTGGAAGGACAGGATCAACCCCAAATAGCTACAGGTTGCCGCAATAATCATGGCACGCAGTGCTGTTGACCAGACTTGTGTCGAGATCAGGCGCGCGGTGATCGCCGGTAACATCATAATCCCCAAAGCCATGAGGGTGCCTAACGCTTGGCAGGCACCGACCAGATTCAGGACAACAAGGATCATGAAAATGGCATGATAGCGACCAGCCTTACCACCCAACAACCGAACAAAGGTTGGATCAAAGCATTCATAGACGAGAGGACGGTAGATGGCTGCTAGTGTCAGCAATGAAATGGTAGTCACACCAATGATATAGCCCATTGTCTCTTTATCAACCGCTAAAACACTGCCGAATAAAAAGTGCGTCAGATTCATGTTTCCGCCTTTGACTGAGAGAATCAAAACCCCAAGGGCTAAGGCAATCAAATAAAACCCGGTAAAACTCGCATCCTCATGTAGGATTGTCCGACGGCTGACGGCACCGCTGATGGCTGCGACCAATAGGCCTGCAACAATGCCGCCCAGACTTAAGCCCGGCAACCACAACCCTGTTACCAAATAACCAACTGCAATCCCCGGTAAAATCGCATGGGATAAGGCATCGCCCAGCAAACTCATACGGCGCAAAACCAACAGAACACCAATGGGACCACAACTTAACGCAATGGCCAAACAGGCAAACAGAGCGCGGCGCATAAAGATATACTCAACAAAGGGGGCAATTAAAATATCATACATTAAACGCCGCCTTTGTTAGGTTTTCAGGTGTCAAAACTTGACTAGTCACCCCAGAAGAAATCAGAGATCGCGCAATAAGAATTGTCTCGGGGAACAAATTTCGAACCATATTAATATCATGCAAAACAGCAACAATGGTCTTACCGCTTTTGTGCCATCCTTGAATCAGCCCAATTAAATGGGAAACGGTTGGTTGGTCAATGCCTGCAAAGGGCTCATCCAACAAAATCAACTGAGCATCTTGGGCCATCACTCGTCCAAAAAACAGCCGTTGCAATTGCCCGCCACTCAGCTGGGATATGGAGCGTCGCCCCATCCCCGACAAACCAACTTTATCAAGAATATCCTCAATGATACCATGGTGATGTTTATTGTATCGTGTGGATGATGTTATTTTTGGCCATAGTCCCATGGCAACTACATCCTCGACCTTAATCGGGAATGTGCGATCAATTTCGGTTCTCTGGGCTAGATAGGCTATATCGCTGGGTTTTAGGCCATGCCTGTTGATTTGACCATCCGTTGCATCAAATAAACCGGCAACCAGTTTAATCAGGGTACTTTTCCCCCCCCCATTGGGGCCAACAACGGCGGTCATGGATTCTTTAGATATCGAACACGTCACATCACACAAAGCCCGTATGGTTCCATAACAATGATTTTTGACGGCGACTGATATCAACGTTGACACAATATTATCCTAAATAGATAGCCCCAATCCACAACCCAACAAGGGGGACTGAGACCACAGCTAGACGTTCAACAAGACCAAGAAATAATGGGTTTCTCATTTGCATTCAATTTATAATTGCTTACTAAAAAGATATACCAAATCTCAAAAAAAAGCCAGAATCACTTTATTAAAATACCTCTACCCTCAAGGGGGAGAGATACTTTTTACTTACTTAACGATGTTTAAAGTTAGCCTGACGCTTTTCCAAAAACGCGGTCATGCCCTCTTTACGATCATCCAAAGCAAAGGTCGACTGGAACATGCGTCGTTCCATGCGAATACCACCGACCAACGGAATTTCACTAACGTCGTTAACGGCTTCTTTGATCATGCGAACAACGGGTGCTGAAAAATTCGCAATCTTATGGGCAGTCGCGAGGGCTTCTTTCATTAAGTCATCACCCGCAATGACTCGTGTCACCAATCCCATCGTATCGGCTTCTTGCGCCGTAATCATCCGCCCTGTCAAACAGAGTTCCATGGCTTTCGCTTTACCAACAAGGGCTGTCAAACGCTGTGTTCCACCTGCCCCCGGCATGGTTCCAATGGTTACCTCTGGCTGGCCAAATTTGGCTTGATCGCTAGCATAGATAATGTCACACATCATCGCCATTTCACACCCGCCCCCCAGTGCATAGCCGTTCACAGCCGCAATAACGGGTTTCTGGCATCGGGATAAGCGTTCCCATGGTTGAATAAAGTCTTTTTCAGCAACCTCGGCAAAAGTAAGATTTTTCATTTCTGAAATATCTGCCCCTGCAGCAAAGGCTTTACCAACACCTGTCACCACAATAGCACCAATTCGCGTATCATTTTCCGCTTGATCCAAAGCTGAATTCAGCTGGCTAATCAGCTTACGACACAAGGCGTTCAAAGCATCGGGACGTGTTAAGGTGATGATCATAACGCGGTCGTCAAAATCGACACGGACAAGTTCTTCATTTTGCGGACGTTCTTGGATATCTTGTGCTGTCATTATTTCCTCCGTTGACATTGTGGACAGAAAAAAGTGGATCGCCCACTTTGCTGTAGTCGTTCTATTGTGCCCCCACATTGCGGTCGTTGACAAGCCCCTGCTTCACGATCATAAACAAAAAATCGATGCTGAAAATAACCAAGCTCGCCACTAACCTGACGGTAATCCCGTAAAGTTGATCCTCCTGAATCAATGGCTTCTTGTAATGTTTTTTGGATTTCAGGCAATAGTTTTTGCCATTGCTTTAATGTAATTTGATTAACTGGTGTTGTAGGGTGAATTTCACATCGCCACAAGGCTTCGCAAACATAAATGTTGCCTAATCCCACAATAAACCGCTGATCTAAAAGGGCCGTTTTAATGGGGCTGGTTCGCTTGGCAAAAAGTTTCACCAGACCTTCAGGCGTCAATGTCGGATCAAAGGGTTCACACCCGAGATGGCTTAGATGAAGACTTTCAGTCAAACGCTGCGTTGGTATAATATCCATAAAACCAAAACGACGCGCATCGTTATAGACAATGCGTCGTCCATCGTCAAGATGAAGAACCACATGGTCGTGCTTACCATACGGATCGCCTGAGGCCACCTGATGAATCCGACCAGACATCCCTAAATGGATAATCCAGGTATAACCAGTATCTGTATGAATCAAAATATACTTTGCCCGACGCGTGATATCTTGTAACACCGATCCTTGTAAGCGTTCACTCATCAACGGTGGAAAGGGATAACGTAAATCGGATCGACGCAACTCGAGACGATCTAGGCGACACCCCCCAAGCAACTGGCGCAATCCTGAACAGACGGTTTCAACTTCGGGTAATTCAGGCATCCAGCTTTACCACTTGTCCTAATTGCAATTGCCTCACAGGTTGACCTTCGCGGCGAATATCAAGCGATGTGGCTGTTATATTAGACAGCAAAACATCTTCTGGCAAGGACTGGGGTGTATAGCGCTGGCCATTCAACCAAACCGTCCACTTAGATTCAGATATAAAGATAATTCCATCGAGGCGCCATTCCCCCTTTTTTAAGGCCGGAGCCCCACCCTCTTTTTTGATGGGTAAATTGCTTAAAACCTTAAGTTCAGCATCACTAACCATCGCTGACGACGGCGCATCTGCCCAAAGGGTACCAAAGCACAAACTACTGAGTAATCCAATCCAGTTCAAAACGACCCTCTACTAAATTTAGCGTGTTTCCTTGTTGTACCACAGATTCATCCAAAGACCCACTTCTGTGTAATGAAAATTTCTGCATATGAACCAATGGGGCAAGTTCTGCCTGAAGATAGCGTTGTAAATCCCAGATCTCCACATCAGTCTGTCCACCAACAATAAGGTTAATTTTCCAAATCTTCAACGGGGATAAATCCTGTTCCTCAATACGAAGTTGACGGATCTCAAGATTAAACTGTTCCAAAAGATACTGTATGATCTTGCGCAAACGATTTTGGGTTAAGGGCGGGCTATCTTTCAACTTAAGCCATCCACGATCTTCGCTTTGCAGGGCTTGTCGATAGGCTTGAATCAAGGGATAGTCTTGATGCAATTGCCGAAGTCGATCTCGGGGGTCAAAAAGTTTAATGATAAGCAACATAACAGTGAGGAGGCAAGGCGCCAAGAATAGGGTTTTTGGTAATCGGACAATCATAAGCCACCTTCCTCCTGAGAAATAGATACGGAATATTCTTCATTCTCTTCCGGCTCTTTAAAAATACTTCCGGAGGCATGGGTATCCAACCAATCAGCAATCAGATGACTTTGATCTTTAAAATCCGGGTGCATAACGAACTGCCAACGATAATTATCAGGACTGATAGCCACAGTTGTCACGACTAATCGCCCCCGCCAGTCTTGAACAAAGCGATCATAGACATCGTGCGGCAAGTCAGGAGTACGATTCAATTGTAAATAAGATTGATATCGGCGCGCCTGAATTTTCTCAGTCTCAGTTAAATCACCAGCCACATAAGATTTGATTTCATGCCAATGCTGCAAAGCACTGTATCCCGATTGGATAACATTGACACCTAGGATAAAACTCAATAGCGCGAGCCCTCCTTTCAGACCTTGTATTTGTATAGCACGCTGATACGCCTTTCCTAGACTCAGGTCAATCAGGCTTGGCTGTCTGAGCAGCGACACCAGCGATGGCCACATGAGATCAACTACTTCAGGCTGATAGGTGACGCCAAATCGCTTAAGATAATCAGTAACTGTTTGGCGATCAAAATTTGCTGAGGATTGAAATAAGATTTGATCGTGGTGATGAACCCACAGTTGTTGACCTGCAAGAGTCAAACAGCCACTGCCTTTGATCAATTGAGTGAACATATAAGATCGAAATATACCATGGTTTGTGGTCGCCAAATAGTCGAGTTCTTGCTGTTGGAAGTCAGACAACACAAGTTCGGTCTTTTGATTTTGATAAAGGTACAGCTCTGGGCTAATAATCAAAATAAAAACCTGAGGCAAATCGGATCGTTGCACAGGAAAAACCGCCGATTTTGTCCATAATGCCCACGTATCGGGTAACAAAATAATTCTATCCATGCCACTGCCCCACCGCATTATAAAGTGGCAATAAAACAGCCAAAACAACCCAAATCATAATCCCCCCCATCAACAGAACAAGACTCGGTTGCAATAGATCCAAAATCGATCTAATTTTTTGTCGCAATTCATCTAAATCTGCTTGGCAAGTAACGGTCAATAAATCACCCAATCCCCCTGTTACTTCACCAATCGGTATTAAAGATGCTGCCGGCAAAGACAAAGGGATAACACCAGATAAAGCCTGACTCAAGGGTTGCCCTTGAACTAAAAAGACTTCACACTGGGTAAGCTGAGAACGTAACCATGGACAAGATGGGGTCTGTGCTGCCTGATAAAGACTGGTTAACATGTCAAGCTTGGCCGACAGCATCACGCCCAAAGCATACAGAAATTGGGTAAATTCTAGTTGATAGAGAATATCCCCAATAACGGGCAAACTGTATCGCCAAGGTTTTACCCCCTGATAGCGACGCCAACGACTCGTACCATATAAGGCACAACCTATTATTAAAATCCCGCTCCCCATAAGAACAGGTGATTGCCCAATAGTCATTAGAATTTGAGTCGCTATTGGAATTTCCTTGACGCCCAATAATCCCAGCTGCGTTCTAACACCCGGCAAAACGAACATAATAATGATGGATACCAAAATACCCATCAACACTAAAAGAATCAAAGGATAACGAATAGCTTGAAGCAATAAAGCCCGCCATGATTGTCGCCAAGACAAATGATCTGCAATCAGGGAAAAAACGGCCCCATAATCACCTGTTTTTTCCGCAACAGTCAACATCTGTGACTGAAATGAACTTAATCCCCGACTCTGTGACAAAACTGCCCCGTCCATAATCATATCTTGGAGGTGGTTAATAAAACTAAGTAACGGCTTAGAGACAATCACTCTTTTTACAATCGTCAATGATTCAAAGAGACTAATATTGGCATTCGTTAAATGACTAAGTGTCCGCCAAAATGTAATTTGCTGACTCAATTTACGCGACATGGGCAAACTCCAACTCTCCCAAAACCCGATTAATTTCCAATCGTGTTGTCACCTGATTGTGGATATCCTCTTCAGCAAAAAGAGAGATTCGTTCTTCTGGACGACTAGCGTATTGACTTAAAATATCGTGTCCTTGATCAAACAGCTCTGCCACTATTTGCCGTCCACGATATCCCATCCCAAAACAATGATCACAGCCAGCATGACAGCATTTTCGACGTACCAAACGCTGTGCCATTGCCCCAAGCAAAACTCCATTAAGATATCCTGCGGGCACCCCTAAGTCTTCCAGACGTCTTGAAACAAGACGAACATCCGTCACGTGCAATGTTGTTAGAACTAAATGTCCTGTCATCGCTGCCCGGACCGCAGTCATCGCTGTTTCGGCGTCCCGAATTTCTGAGACATAAATAACATCAGGATCATGACGAAGAATTGCCCTCAGAGCATCACCAAAACTAGTAACATCAGGGTGGACCTCTGTCTGGCGAATATGGTCAAGGCGATATTCAATGGGTTGCTCAACCGTCATGACATTACGCCCCTGACCCGCCATTGCCGATAGCATCGCATAGAGTGTTGTTGTTTTGCCCGATCCTGTTGGCCCCGTAATAACAAATAATCCACTCGGCCTTTGGGCAATACGCGTCAATGCTTCTTGCTGATGACGGCGCAATCCAAGATGATCTAATCCTAAGGCAATAGATCTTGGATCTAATAACCGAATGACTAAACTTTCACCATCCTTGGTTGGCATAATTGATAATCGGCAATCAATCGGTTCCGGTAAATATGTTAAGCGAAAAGCCCCATCTTGTGGGCGACGATTTTCTGCTAAATCTAGTTGCCCAAGAATTTTAATATGAGCACACAGTTGCTGCCACTGATCTTTGTGAATTGTCTGTAATGAGGTCAAAACACCATCAACTCGAAGGTGAATCTGGCAGTGATGATGCCCAGGGATAAAATGGATATCACTAGCTTGATGGGATAAGGCTTTCAAAACAATTGTCTTAAAGAGGTCAGGTATCGTTTCCTTTAAGTGTTGCTCTGGCAATGCAATCTCAGAAAGCTGCCTTGTTGACATCAAAAAAACTTGATCCGGGTGACGTCCATAACGCTTAATCCAACGATAATGAAGAAAGATATTGTCGGGGTCAGGTGTTGCTAAAATTAAACGAGGGTTTACTTCGAGTTCAACCCATCCACCAAGATCAACGGTATGGAGGGAAGAAATATCTTCTAAATACGGCACACCCAAACACTCAGCCAATACAGGATAAAGCACTTTTTCTTTAATAAACCCCAATGTCACGAGAATATCCCCAAGAAAACGACGTGACCGCTGTTGCTCTCGCAGAGCTGTATCCAACTGATCAGGTCGAAGCAGACCTTTTTGGCAAAGATAATCCCCAAGACGCATACAATAAATTTAAATAAAATTAATTGGACTCACCCTAGCATAAGTATTATTTGATTAAAAGCAAACAGTATGAAAAATTCCCCATAGAAAATCATAGCTGCTTTCGTTAAACTGAGGATGGATATAATAACGAAAGAATCATCGATGAAAGTTAGAACCGCTGTATTTCCGGTCGCAGGTCTAGGGACTCGTTTTTTACCAGCAACAAAATCAATTCCCAAAGAAATGTTGACTGTTGGTGATCGCCCCTTAATCCAACATGCCGTTGAAGAAGCAAAAGCCGCAGGAATCGAACGGTTCATCTTTGTGACCTCTCAAGGTAAAACAGCCATCGAAGATCATTTTGATGTAAATCAAGTCTTAGAATCAACTTTGGCTGATCGCGGTAAAATTCAGGAACTTGATCGTGTTCAATCCCTGCAATTAGGACCAGGCGAAGCGGTCTTTATCCGTCAACAACAACCCCTTGGTCTTGGTCATGCCGTTTGGTGTGCGCGCAACCTTGTCGGAGATGAACCTTTTGCCTTGTTACTCGCAGATGATATGATCATTGGCGGGGCTCCCTGTACAGCACAAATGATCGAAGCCTATAATCAAAACGGGCGCGGCAATTATACCGCTGTTATGGATGTTCCTCAAGAACATGTATCTCGTTATGGTATTTTAGACATTGCCCAAGATGATGGGGTTTTAGTTCAAGCTCAAAACGTTGTAGAAAAACCAGATCCGGCCACCAGTCCATCTCGTACAGCAATCGTTGGGCGTTATATTTTGGACCCAATGACCTTTGGCAAAATTAATATCAATAATTTTGGTGTTGGCAAAGAAATTCAGCTAACGGATGCCTTTAAACCGATGATTGATGCAGGCATCCCTTTTTATGGTGTTAGGTTTAAAGGGCACCGTTTTGATTGTGGTACAAAAGAGGGTTGGCTCGAAGCCAACGTTGCCAATGCCTATAATGACGAGACCATACGCCCTCGACTATTGGAAATACTCAAGAAACTTAAAATTAACTAAATTCTGTAAAACCTCTCTTTAAAAAGAGAGGTTTTATCGGCTTTCCAAATCTTTTAAGAAGGCCTCAATATCACCATTCTTCTGACCTAATAAGCTATTATAGTCATCGCGCATAGTAACACTCATGCTGACGCCTTCGACTTTTACATCTTGAATTTTGTCATTTTTAACACGCCATTCCACATTGGTCAAAGGACCATTTGGCTTTTGAATTGTCGATTCAACATAGTCCGACCCATGACGATTGTGAACTTTCCCGATAACAAATTTTACACCTTTGTACTCACGAAATCGGCTGGCATAAGCTTTTTTAACACGGGTACGAAAGATCTTAATAAAACGCTCTTGCTGATCTGGCGTTGCTTGCTTCCAATAACGCCCCATGACAAAATTTGCGATATTTCGCACATCAAACCCTTCGTCAAAAAGCTTTAAAAAATTAGATTCAATCGTATCTGAAGACTCTGAACTATTCGTCAACGTTGTAATAGCACGATTTCCCAAATCCTCAATCAGAGACTTGGATTCACACAGTCCCGGTGTTGCGTAGAGAGCAACCAGAACCATTAATTGGATTATTTTTTTCATCTTTTTTCCTGTCAGTAAAACCAATTATATAAAGATTATTACTCTATATTCATTGATATTCCGTAAATTTTTTATGATTATTGTAACATAAATTCAAGGTAAAACTCACTTCTCTCTTTGTGGAAGAGGTAAGTTTTGAATTATTGTAAGTGATCAATCCTAAATTTAGAACTAAAATCATAGTCCTTAGAAATCAATTTCGAAATCCCATCTTCAACAAACAACGTATCGATCCCAAAGTCAATTCCACCTTTGATATCCGTTTCCATACCATCGCCAATCATCAAGATTTTGTCTTTGGCAATCGGTTGACCATACTGTTCAAGTACATATTCAAATATATTCGCACAGGGTTTTCCGATGCGAATAACCGTCCCCCCAAACCGCTCAAGCCTTTCAGCAAAAAAACCGGCTGTTTTACGTAGTGTTCCGTGATGGGGAGCATGAACATCCGGATTGGGGCAATAAACAGGAAGTTCGACTCCAGCAATTTCTTTGAGCATTTCATCGAAAACTGTACAGTCCTCAACCTCATCCATAAAAGGGCTTAACAAAACAAAATCAGCCTCATGCAAATTTGATACTTCCGTAACGGGCATGTCTTTTAAAATATCCTGATTTGTTTCAGCACCAATATGAAAAACGTTATGTCCGGAATGTTGTTCCTGAATTAAATGTCGCGTTACATCTCCTGATGTCACAATCGGAATATCTGAATTGACACCAATTTGATCCAAAGTCTTACGAGCAATACTTTGGGGACGCGGGTTATTAGAGACAAACATCATGATTTTATTCTGATGATGCAATTCATTTAACACTTGAATTGCCGGTGTTAAAGCGTGAACCCCATCGTAGACAACGCCCCACATATCGACAAACAACAAGTCGTACGAATCTACAATATCATTTAATGTTTTTATTTTCATCATTAGTTCCATTGTCAAAACACGCCCCACTTGCAGAAATAACCTAGCAAAATCCGAAGCGTTTTAATTATATCTTAAAGATTTTGGTCTAACTTTAGAATTGAAATGGTCTAAATTCAAGATGGATATGTGTTATGATTAAGTTTTTATCCTTTTTACTATTGATTTGCTTTGCTGAGGCAGAAACAGAAATACAACATTCTCAACCCCAAATCGGGTCACATCGTTCTATCCCGAAAAAGGTAACGACGACCAGCCAACATACAACAGCAACACAATCACATCAGAAAAAACCTGAAACCTGCCCTCGTAATTGTATTGAAGCTGTCCATGCCCTTGACCAAGTCTATCATTTGCGCCAACAAATTGAACAGGCTAAGCATGCTCAAAACCCTAAGTATACGATGAAGACAATTAATCAGACAAAGATCCAAGGTTCAAATCAACACTGTCAAGCCGACTGTGCTCAGGTCAAAGGAATCCAACGTCAAATTGAGAAATACCAAGCTGATCTTGCAAAAATCAAGGCAACACCAGCGCAGGTACCACCACGACCACAAGCAACTAATCACTCAACAGCATTAGTTGTTCATCAACCTGTTGCAACCGGAACATGCCCGAAGAACTGTCATGAAGCTTGGTATTATTTACAAGAAGTTTATAAATTACGCCAACAAATTGAACAGACTAAACATGCCCATAACCCTCAGTATGCAATGAAGCAAATTAAGGCGCCAACCATGCAAGATTCCGGTCAAAGCTGCCATGCAGATTGTCCACAAGTCAAAGGCATCCAACGGGAAGTTGACAAGTACAAAGCTGAACTTGCCAAACTTAAAGCTGATCATACAAATGCTACAAACCCAGCTCAACCTCAAAAACCATCTCTTCGCATACCGCAACAAGAAATTGCAGCGGGAACATGTCCAAAAAATTGTCACGAAGCTTGGTATTATTTGCATGAAATTCATGATGTTCGCCAGCAAATCGAACAAGCAAAGCATGCAAAAAATTCATCCTATCAGATACAAACAATCAAGCCACCAACCATGCAAGACTCAACCCAGCATTGCCATGGTGACTGCCCACAAGTTCTTGGCATTCAACGCCAATTGAAGAAATACCAAGATGAACTAGCCGCTATCAATGCTGGCAATGCCCTACCGGCACCACAACAAGGCCTAAAAGGTCAATGCAAACCAGGTTGTGATAATGAAACAGCCCTCCGCATTGAAATCCAAAACCTTAATAAGAAATTGGATCAACTCAAACACAAGGCAGATCCAAGTTATCGCGTAAAAACCTACAAACCAATCTCTGCTGTTAAAACTGGCGTGACTTGCCCTGCAGGTTGTAACAACCTCAAACAATTGGAAAAACGGAAAAGCCAATTAAATCAAGCAATCACACAAATGCAATCAGATCATTCTCGTCCGATTATCACTGAACCTGACGATGATTATAATGCGCTAGTCCCTTATACAGGGGGCAACCTCGATGATGATTACTCAGGCCCAACTAATGAAGATGTAACTGATCAACCACAAAAACAGAAAAAACCCGGATTCTTTAGTCGTGTTAAATCAAAGATAACTAGCGGTGCATCAAGCATTCGAAACAAAATCAGAAAAAATCCGTCATCATCTGGATCCAACAACCAACTCGTTCCCTATGATAATGACGATAACACAGGGGGAGCTCTCGTTCCTTATGACGATGATGAACTTGATAATAATGACGATAACACAGGGGGAGCTCTCGTCCCTTATGACGATGACGGACTTGATGACGATTATAATCAACCACTGCAATCAACTAGCCCCTCTAGTGGCGGCTACGATCCTTATGGTACAGATGATGATTTAGATTATAGCCAAGGTTATGGATATAATCAAAACACAGGAAATTATAATGCTTACAATAATCCTTACGGCAACCAAATGGCACCATACGGTCAAAATTATGGGTACAACCCTTACGGTAGTTCATCGACCACACATGAAGAATCAGGACCAATGTATCCCTATCCATACACTGGCGGAGAAATTTTCCGCAGTGACCAAACTGATAACCAAGCAAATAATGCAAACACAGCAGCAGCGGCCATGACAGCATTCGGCAGTATTCTTGGTGGACTGCTTTCTCAACAACCAGCGGCGACAGTACCGGCACAACAACCAGCAGCACCACCACCTGCACCTGCCCAACAACCGCAACAAGTCTCACCACAAACTGTTGTGCCTCAAGATGATGGGGATCTCGATGATCTATACGGTGGATCTGGGGACTATGCCTCAACAACAGGTCCATCGGAATATGGCAGCAGCAACTACGGAAGTTCCAGCTCTTCTTATGGATCTCGTAGCTATAGCAGCCCATCTACTAGTTCTAGCTATAGTTCAAGTAGTTACAGCAATCCCTCCAGCTCTTCTTATGGATCTTCAGGGGCATCCTATAGCTCTCGAAATAGCTCTTCGTCCTATGGATCTGGGTATAATTCTTCTAGATCAGGCTATGACTCTGATTACGACTATTAATTTAAAAGAAGTATTTCTGCCTCTGTGAATTACAGTCCTGTTTTTTGTGATATAACCTTTTATATTTTAAGAGGTTATATCATGAAAAACTCAGAGAAATTGCGTCGTTTACTCCAACAAGAACTTAAACAACGACGGGTTTTTAAAAAGAAGTACAGCTGGTTTGAAAATGCGCGCCCCAATCAATTACCTCCCGATGGCTTCTGGAAAACATGGCTGATTCTAGCTGGACGCGGTTTTGGCAAAACTCGTACAGGTTCTGAAACATTAAGAAGTTGGGTTGAAACAGGACAAGTCAAAAGAATTGCTTTAGTGGGCGGTAGTTTACATGAAGTCCGCAGTGTCATGGTCGAGGGTGAAAGTGGCATCTTAAATGTCCATCCTCCGAAAGATCGCCCCCTATATATCCCATCACAACGCTTAATCAAATGGCCTAATGGTGCCATCGCCCAATTTTTTGGTGCCGAAGCCTATGAACAATTACGGGGGCCTCAATTTGATTGCGCGTGGATTGATGAACTCGCGAAATTTCGTCGGGCCGAAGATATTTGGCAACAACTCCAATTGTGTTTACGTTTAGGGAACAACCCAAAATGTATTGTCACGACCACACCCAGACCAACAAAACTTATGAAAGAACTGCTTAATTCCCCAAACGTTGTCATCACTCGGGGATCAACCTTTGATAACGCAGAAAATCTTGCCCCCAGTTATCTGGAACAAATTCGTAAGCAATTTATTAATACCCGTTTGGGAGCACAAGAACTCTATGCCGAAATGCTAACCGAGACAGCCGGCGCTTTGTGGCAAAGATCCATGATTCAGTACCAACAACCCGCCTATTCACCCGAAGGTCGCCCTGAGCTCGAGAGAATTGTCATCGCCATTGATCCTGCCACCACAACCCATGACCACAGTGATGAAACGGGCATTGTTGTAGCAGGAATCGATGTTAGCAAACAGGCCTACGTTCTTGAAGATTTAAGCGGTAAATTATCACCCCATGATTGGGGAAGACGCGTGGTTGACAGTTATTATCGTCTTAAGGCTGACCGCATCGTTGTTGAAATTAACAAGGGGGGCGATCTTGTTGAAAACGTCTTAAAATCCATTGATCCGACAATCCCCTTAAAATCCGTTCGCGCAACTCGAGGTAAATATACCCGCGCCGAACCGATTGCAGCTTTATATGAACAACATCGTGTTTTCCACGCAACCCCCTTATCCGCATTAGAGCAACAGATTTGTGATTATATTCCCGGAATTACGGCAAAATCCCCTGACCGCATGGATGCCCTCGTTTGGGCACTTACTGAACTCATGCTTGAGAGTGAAAGGCAACCCAAGCTCAAGATTTGGGATTAGATTATTCACAATTTTCCTTTGAAGGCCTTGTTGAATAAATAGGCGCATCTCTTTATAGATCTGGTTGCAAGGCGAGATCGTCCTCTCCGACGAGCAAAGCTAGGGTTTCGAAAAAAAACTTAGCTTTAATTGATTGGAGATCCAGCATTTTCTGACGTTATAATGGATTCCCGATCAAGAAATTCTTAACGGTTTTCTTCGAAAACCCAGAATTTCTAGCCGGGAATGACGGGCTTTAGTCTCACCCAGACTTTTTTATCGAATTCGCGTTAATTCTAGAACGGCAAAATCTTATTCAATGCTTCCGATCCCCACGGTGTACTATTGAGATCATTAATTTGACCGCGAGATGTTCTGGAAATTCGTGCTTCTGCAATCTTGGTATAATTAATTGAATTATTTGATGAAATATCTTCCCGTCGGACAATTCCTTTAAGATCAATCACATAAACTTCACCACGATCGCGAACTTCTTGACGACCTTGGATCACAAGATTCCCATTAGGAAGAACTTCAATAATCGATGTCGCAATCTTAAATTTCAACTTATTATCATATTGGGTGGTTGTTTTAGTTTTCATTTGCGGATGAAAATTATAGCTGACTAAATCGTCTTTGTTAACCGAATTCGGGAATATCTTTTTCAATTTATTTTCATGCCCAAATAAAGCACCTATCGATCCTGAAGTTAGAGAATTATCCCGTTCAGACTCAACTTTTCCATCCAAGGATGATGTATGTTCCATGTTAACATTCACTGTTAAAATATCCCCCACACGTGAAGCGCGTTGATCCTTGAAAAAGGCGCGAGATCCCGTTTGCCAAAGGGAATTGCCATTTTGGCTTTGCGATTCAGGGGCAGGCATCGGCATGGTCACTGGTTTATAATCATCAACAAGCGTTGGGTTTTGGATCTGACTTACCAATGGTGGTTCCCCAACCTCTGACAAGCGTTCAGCCATATTACATCCTGTTAACAAAAGCGCTATCGGTAAAAAAATAATTTTTCCCATAATTAAAATTCCATTGGTTTTATTTCGGCTTTTTGCGGACCAATAACCTTAGCTTGGATAAGTTTATTCCCCGCTGTTTTTAAACGAATTGTATCACCCGTTGCCGCATCTTTTTCTGCGACCCCTGTCGTTGTGATCATCATTTTATCGGTTCGATACGCAACAGCAACCGTATCACCGCGCTTGATCACAATTGGATAACGGACATCGTGCTTTGAAATAGGTTGCCCAGGTTGTAACATTCGATTCCGCGGTGTTTTGCCAATCAAGTCATCTTGACTAATGATAAAGTTCTGATTAACCCTGACACTCGGTAATTTTTGCCATGTAATGTCTGTTGCGCTAATTTCATCACCGGGGGCAACAATCCGTGTTAACATTGGCACATCCGTCAATGGGTCAATTTTGCCCACAATTGTTTTAAGACGAGTCTCTGTATCCCCAGAAATGACTGAAACAAATGCTTGGAACGACCGCTGATCTGTCTGTAACTTTACGTCATTTACTTGAAACTTATCCCCTTGGATAGACCATTTTTGATCCGACAAATGAACATCAAAATCACCAGAAAATGGAACTTTGTGTTGCAGTTCTGACTTAATAGATTGGCTTAGATCTTGGGCATTAAAATTACCAGCAAAACTAACGCCACACAAAGTTAAAATCAAAACTGCTATTGTCATCTTACCCTCCGTTAGGCAATCATTCTATTACTGGCATCGAACATAGCATCGCTGGTCGTGATGACTTTCGTTAACTGTTCATAAGCATGTTGGATTTTGATCAAATCTGTAATTTCTTCAACCGAATTTACATTTGATGCTTCGCGATAGCCTTGCATCAATATTCCTGCTCCTTGTAATCCCGGATTCGACGTAATGGGTGTCCCTGATCCCGTGGTTTCAAAGAAAATATTCTTACCCATCGCCCTTAGACCATTGGGATTCAGAAAACGTGTTACCTGCATTTGGCCAACCTGTTGCATCGTTGTTTGCCCTGCCAACAAGACAGAGACAACACCATCCTGAGAGACAGAAACTTCAACGGCATCTTGTGGAATTGTAATGTTCGGTTGTAAAACATACCCATCAATTGTCACCATTTGCCCGGACTGTGGATCGCGTTGAAAAGTTGCTGTTCTTGTATAGCCAAAGGTTCCATCAGGCATTAAGACTTGGTAAAAGCCATCGCCTGAAATCATAATATCCAGTCTCTCCCCCGTTGAAACAGGATCACCAATATCGAATGAACGATAAATACCAGCGGGCATTACACCGAGACCAATCGCCAAACCAATCGTTGACGTTGTGTTGGCTGATGTTTGCGCGCCAGCCAAAGTTTTATCTTGATACCCAAGATCCTGAGCAACCAAGTATTGACGTTTGAAAGAATCAACACCTTGTGCCGCTAAGTTCTGGGATTTTACCGCGATATTGGTTTCTTGTAAGTGCAACCCTGTTTTCGCGATATTCATTGCATTTGTTAAAGACATAAACAATCTCCAGTTTAATTAAATTTTTACACAGCAGACCTTGACGAAACGTTAACAACGTCCGTTGCGAGTTCATAACTTTCTTTTAATATCTTTTCAGCTTGTTCATAACGACGTTGAATTTCAATCAGACGAATGGTTTCTTCAATTGGATTAACATTAGATTCCATAACAAACCCCTGATAAACAGTCACATCAGTCGCAACATCAACCTGTCCTTCGGGGAAGAAATAACCATCTTTACCATATTTTAGCGTTTTTTTATCGGCCACACTAAAGACGCCGACTTTACCAATAACGCCATTTTGATTGGTGATCGTACCGTCCTGAGAAATATTAACAAATTTCGAATTAGCCGGAATTGTAATCTCACCACCACCGTCATTCATTAAAGCATCACCAGATGGTGTCAGGAGCCGCCCATCAACGCTCAAGTTAAAATAACTGTTTTGAGTTAACTTGCCACCTGTTACTTGGAAAAAACCATCGCCTGAGATAGCAATATCATATGTATTTCCTGTTTGGCGGATTGATCCGGGGGTAAAGTCATGGTTGATTGTCGACAAAGAAACATAAGAAACTTCACCGTGAGGTGATGTTTGCTTAGCCTCAATCGTTTCGGTGAAAACACGTTTGAATCCACTTGTCGTACTATTCGCCAAATTAGAAGCAGTGGCCTCAAGAAGTGGCCATAAGGTCTCTTGTAAAGACAGGGCTACTGTTGCAGGACGTTGGATAGGAACTGAAACCATTGATAATGTCTCCTGAATTGATTCACTCAGAAGACAGCAATTATCGTGCCAAGTTAGTTTTTAATGGGTTTTAATGTTGTCACACAGAATCGGATCTTACGAGAAGGGCAATTCACACGACAGGCATGGCCTAAGCCAGGATCAAGTCGACAACGGACAGGCAAACAAGAATCTTTACAGATTTTACTCAAGAGAATATGAGCATCCCGTTGATCTTTATTAACGATAGCTCTCGATTTTACCTCTTTTAAATCACCGACACGATCACCCAACCGAAAAAGCTCTTTAATCATTGGTTTGTTACGCTCATGAACAGATTCGCCCAAAAGTCGTTCTTGCGAATATAGTGGCAGCACAATATTTTTCTGATACCGCTCATATCCAACAAACGATATGGCAACTGTAATGATAATTAATGAAAAAATAATGTAAAACTTACTACTCACAACGGCATAGACTTTCATAAAATGATAATTGATGGTACAATAAATAGGTACAGTTATTCAAGTTGAGTTTGGAAGCAGAAACAAGGAGCGATGCCTAAAATTAGTCAGTGAGCAACGTGGTGACGACCGTCCGGACTTAAATGGAATGGCTATAAAATATTGCAATTGTTGTTTAACGTAACTACTTAATAACAAAGATAAGCACTCACGACCTGGAGCCAAGACATGGGATTCGAATTTAATTTTGCTATCAGTGCTGCAGCAGCATTAGCCGTATACCTTATTATGGTTGCTGCCAATATGGAACAGATGTAGAAGTGCCGATCCAAAACTGACACTTCCCAAAACACCATTAAGCTCTTTTTGTAACAGAACTTTTTCGACGTTGCGCCTTTTCTCTTTTTGCAGGCGGAATACCAGACGTTGATGATGAAGCAACCATGGATTGATCTGCTTGGCTTTCACTTTGCATAACAGACCTAAAATTTTTAATTGACTGATTAAATAATTGTTTTAGAGACTTTTCATCTCCCTTAGGGGAATTTGCTGTCCGTTGAGTAAAAATTCCAGAAATTTCAAATTTTAATTTTTTAGAACCAAGATTCGTTTTTACAGTCTGCCAATTTGCATCTTCACCGATACGTTCCCGTATATCTGCATAAGTCAAAGGCTTTAATTGCAATGAAGTAATAATTGCATCAATATGCCCCCCTAAGACTGGATAGTAGTGTTTTAAAATCAATGAAAGATAATTAGGAATTTCATAAAAAGCATATCGAACTGTCGTTTTTGGTAGAGCATTCGTTCCTTCTGCCGGATTTGGCTCTGAATGAGAGCACCATGCTAATATATTTGGTCTGGATGCGAGAAATTCTAAAACACTAATATCTTCTACTAGGCATTGCAACCGTGACTGAGCGTAAACAGTAGAAGTTGAGCTGGGTTGGATATCAGACCGCACAAAGGCTTTTTGATAACCATCTACACCCTTTTGCGGCAATGATGGCAACTGTGATTTTAAAAACTCGTGAAGATCAATACCCCAGAACAGTCTTGGAAATTCAATATTATCACTAACAAATCTTGAGCGAGTTCGTGATGAAGTGTTTTTAGAATGTTCAGTAAGTTGATATATCTTATATATATGATTGATATCAGCTTGACTCAAGCCTAAAGCATCAACATCAGATGTCAAAGACGCCATAAACAATCTAGCAATATCTGTTTTTTCAGCAAAACTTGGCTCAATTACTTTTTCAATATTTGACGATCCAAAGCGAACACTAGTTGGTCTACTATCGTCAGCAGCATAAACAGATAGCACGCTACTGGCTAAACAAAGCATTTTAGTTATATTCATTTTTTACTTTTTAAACCTCTTTTAGTTGTTCTATAGTTACTCAAGTCAAACACAAATTAAACAACTATACGATATATTATTTCAATAAAATTGTTTATATTGAATTTTTATATCTTGTTTTATACCATAAACATAATTATAGAAACAACAGTTGCTTTACAATGAAAAACAATACCTTAATACTTTTACTAACAATTCTATTCCCATGTATTGCTGATGCTACAATTCGCCTTGACTCTCAACAAGTTGACTTATTGACCACCAGTATGCCTCAAGATTTTGTACCTCCCTCTCATCGCAAAAAACTCCCCCTCCCCAAAACGCCGGAAAGGGTGTCATCTGAATTACACCGACAATTTCTAAGAGGCCAATTTAATGTCAGGAAGTTATTAGACCACAAGCTCTTTCATTTAGATGAACAGGCTTTGGAAGATCAAGTGCGAAACTTAGATGCTCAATTCTACGCTAATCCAACAAATACTGAACTCGATCAACAACTCGAAAATACACTTAGAAATTTAAAGCGCGCACGAGACCTAAGACAAAACTTAAATGGAGCATGGGACAAAGTTAAAAAAGAAGTTCGAAACAAAAAACGGCCTCGCCACCAACGCGACATTCAGGGCAGCCTATTTGAATCTCCCTTAAAAAAAGGTGTCCCTATCGAAAAAGTTAACCCGACAAAACATCGTCGCAACTCTGCGAACTTTATTGGTTAAGTTAACGATCGTTTAAATGTTCCTGTGCCATCCTGATCATAAGGGGGCACAGATGCTGACAATCTTATATACAATCTTAAATCTTGCTATTGCCCAAGAAAATCAGGCGCAAAACAAAACAGCTGCCCCTTGTCAAAAAGAACCAAGATGCGGGTCTATGCTTGATCTACAACGCAAACTAAAAGAACGACGCGATCAAAAGCAACAGACTAAGATTCCAACTTCGCCAGCTCAACCGCAGCCCGTGTCTCAATCTCGCGGATAAGTTCTTCTAATTGCGGATCGACACTGAGGTTCGGACGATTTTTCAATTTTTGCATCAGATCTTGAATATCTGCCGGTGAAAGTGCCCCAGAAATGAGTCCTTTACGGATTTTTTCCAATTGATCCAGCAACTCATTACCATAAACAACCGCTTGATGCTGTTGACGTTTCGAGCCTTCATCAAACATCAATGTTGAGAGAGCAGAAACAGAAAATGTTTGATAGGTCTCACCTGTTGGCTTCGTTTTCGATGCTTCTTTGGAGGAAAACTTACCAGCTGAAATATCTTTAGGTTTTAATGTTGCTGTCTTGACCGGAGCAATCGAGCTCGGAGCCCCAACTTTAGGTGTTGTAACCATGTTATACCCATCTATTTTATCTTGTAAAACAAGTCTATCTTATTTTTTTTCGCGAAAGAATCTTGATTTTAGAATATAAAATAAGGTATAAGTGATCTAAATAAGTTTATTGGCAAGTGGTTTGCTTGCTCTAGAATAAGGATTAAGACCGTGAAAAGAACATATCAACCAAGTAAGCTCGTTCGCAAGCGTCGTCATGGGTTCCGCGCTCGTATGGCAACAGTTGGTGGTCGTAAAGTTATTGCTGCACGTCGTGCACGAGGCCGCAAGCGTCTATCCGCCTAAAGGATAGGTCGCATGTTGCGACGTTTAACAAAACGCAAAGAGTTTATCAAAGTCGCCCAGGATGGTGTTTATTGCCCTGCGGCGACTTTGATTGTTCAACTCTTAATTCCCTGCAGTATAGAGGAAACAACAGGCATTGGTTTTACAGCCAGTCGTCGTGTAGGCAATGCTGTGCGACGCAATCGCGCAAAACGTCGACTTCGTGAAATCGTAAGACTCATTCTTCCCGAATTAGCTATTCCCAATTGTGATATTGTTATCATCGCCAAGGCTGCGACCGTCGATGCACCTTTTGAAAATCTAAAGCGTGATTTTGCTTATGCACTTCGCAAATGTATGAAGGAGGCAACAAAATGATCATCAAGTTTCTGATCGGTCTGATCCATTTATACCGCTGGTTAATTTCACCTTATTTACCACCTCGTTGTCGTTTTACGCCGACGTGTTCGGCATACGCTGTCCATGCTTTGCACCATCATGGACTTAAAAAAGGGCTTTATTTAGTTGCTCGCCGACTTATTCGGTGTCATCCTATTGAAAAACTCGGGGCCGGCCAAGGATACGATCCTGTCCCCCAACCTCAATCTTCTGGAGATCGTTGATGAACGAACAAAAAAATTTAATTATGGCTTTTATTCTCAGTTTGGGCATCCTATTCGGATACAACTATTTTATCGAAGCCCCATCAGCTGCAAAAAGACAAGCTGAGCTAAAGCAACAAATAGCAACCGTCCCTCAGGAAGTCCCATCATCGGAACAGAAAATATCCTTGCCAGAAGCACTCTCGTCCGGACATCGTTTAAAAATTGACGCCCCGAAAGTACACGGATCGATCAATCTTAAAGGGGCACGTTTTGACGACATCACCTTAGTGGACTATAAAGAAACAACTGATTCATCAAGCCCAGAAATCACCTTACTCGCCCCAAAAAAAACAGATAAGGCTTATTTTGTTGATTTTGGTTGGATTAGCCGGTCAAATATTACTTTACCGTCTCAGGATACAGAATGGAAAACAACATCGACGGATTTAACCCCTAAAAAACCAGTTATCTTAACATGGGATAATGGCCATGGATTACATTTTACCCGCACGATTTCTGTTGATGATCAATATATGTTCACTGTCACAGACAAAGTAGAAAACAAATCCAATGAGAGCATTAAACTCAATGCTTACGGGCAGGTAACCCGTATTGGCAAACCTGCAACTGGCGGATACTTCATTCTCCACGAAGGCCCTATTGGTGTCGTCAATGGCAAACTCACCGAACTCGATTATGATAAACTCAAAGAAAAAGGATCTGAAGATCACACAACAACCGGTGGTTGGATCGGATTCACTGACAAATACTGGTTGGTTAGCTTGATCCCTGATCAAAAAACATCGTACCAAACAAAATTCAAATCCCAGACAATTAATGGTATTGACCGTTATTCAACGGAAACCATTTCCCCTGAGTTTGATGTGGCACCGAATCAAAGCATTGAGACAACACAACATATGTTTTCTGGTGCTAAGATTTTGCGCATGCTGGATGCTTATGAAGAAAAACTTGGTTTTGAAAAATTTGATCTTGCTATTGATTTTGGTTGGTTCTATTTCTTAACCAAACCATTGTTCTATGTCTTAGAGTATATGAACAAACTCTTAGGCAACATGGGCCTTGCGATCTTGCTGTTGACCGTTATCTTCAAAGCAGCCATGTTCCCGCTCGCTAACAAATCCTATCGCTCTATGTCACGTATGAAAGTCTTGCAACCGAAGATGGAAGCACTCAAGGCAAAATACGGCGATGACAAAATGAAGCTGAACCAAGAATTGATGACTCTCTATCAAAAAGAGAAAATCAATCCAATGGCAGGGTGTTTACCGATGCTTATCCAAGCTCCTGTCTTCTTCTGCCTTTATAAAGTTCTGTTTGTGACATTAGAAATGCGTCATGCGCCATTCTATGGTTGGATTCATGATCTATCCGCGCCGGATGCAACAAGTATCTTTAATTTATTTGGCTTGCTCCCCTTCACACCGCCAAGCATGTTAATGATTGGTGCTTGGCCGATTATTATGGGAGCAACGATGCTCTTGCAACAGAAACTCAGCCCGCAACCGGCGGATCCTGCTCAGGCAAAAGTCATGATGATCATGCCTCTTATGATGACGGTTCTTTTGGCAAACTTCCCAGCAGGATTGGTTATTTACTGGGCATGGAACAATGTCTTGTCCATTATTCAACAATGGTGGATTATGCGCCAAGACGTCACTCCCGTTAAGGAAAAATAATGGATAAACAACTCCTGAATCCTGATGGAACCTACACAGCCGATGCTCTGGAATATGGGCGTTGGCTGTTCACCCAAGAATGTACCTTTGTTCGAGGCGTGCAAAAACTCAATGATCTTGTCGATTTTAATATGCCGGAAATTGCCTTTGCCGGCCGGTCTAATGTTGGAAAATCCAGCTTAATAAACGCGCTCACAGGACGCCATTCCTTAGCCCGAACGTCAAACACACCTGGTCGGACGCAGCAACTAAACTTCTTTGATTTAGGGCAAAGACTATTTCTTGTGGACATGCCAGGCTATGGCTATGCCGAAGTTCCTAAAACAGTCGTTGACGAATGGCGCAGAATGATTGAGGCTTTTCTGCGTGGTCGGCCGACCTTGCTCAGAACCTATGTCTTGCTCGATGCTCGTGTCGAGATAAAAAAACACGACCTTGAGATCATGGCGCTACTTGATAAAACAGCCGTATCCTATCAGGTAGTTCTGACCAAATGTGATAAAGTTGGCTCCAATCAGCTTAAAGCGATTATCTCAAACCTCGAAGAACGGCTAAAAAATCATCCTGCTGCTCACCCGAAAGTGATGCCAACCAGCTCAGCCAAGGGGATTGGCATCGAAGAACTCCGTGCTGAAATGGCGTTTTTTGCAAAGTGATCCCTAAACCTAAAATAACGTGAGTTCGACATAAGAAGGTCTATCCAGCAATAGAATCCGTCATCCTCGACTAGAAATTCTAAGTTTTCGTTAGAAAACGCTAAGGATTTCTTGATCGGAGATGACGAGCCTGTCTGATCTTTCTTATATCGAACTCACGTTAAAATAAACGAACGACTCTCATTCCTAAGAAAAAAGCCCCTAGAGAAAATGCGACACTCAAAGTAACGTAGAGAATCGACAGCAGGATTTCGTTGCGTTCAACTAAAAGCCCTGTCTCAAGAGCAAAGGATGAAAAGGTTGTAAAGCCCCCCAAAAAACCTGCCAGCAAAAAATAGCGCACACCATCCGGGGGTGACCAATAGAGAGCCATCACTTCAGTTAAAAACCCCATAATACCACTGCCTATGATGTTGACCGCAATAATCTGTATCGGCATCCCTAAAAGTTGTGACGGCAGTAAAGATCCAACAACAGCACGCGCAATAGCACCCAAAGCACCGCCAAAACCAATCCAAAGATAATGTATAATCATAAAAGATAATCCGATTTTAATATTTTTAAGTCTAACATGTCTTTTTGGGGGTGTTAAACCAACAAAAAAATGATTAAGATGGGGACAATGACTTTATTGATAACTGAAGAAATGCTACAAAATCCACCTCTTGACCCCATAGAACTCTTCAATACGTGGTTCCAAAAAGCCGGAGAATCAGAGCCCAATGATCCAAATGCGATGACACTGGCAACGGTTGATAATCAGGGGCGACCGTCCGCACGGATCGTCCTATTAAAAGGGATTCATGATGGTCAGTTTGTATTTTTTACGAACTTAGAGAGTCGCAAAGGCCGCGAGTTATCCCATAATCCGAATGTCTCGTTGTGTTTTCATTGGAAAAGCCTCCATCTACAAGTACGAATTGAAGGCACGGCCCATCAAGTCAGTGATCAAGAAGCAGACACCTATTTTGCAACCCGCGCTGTTGGTTCGCAAATTGGGGCATGGGCATCAAAACAATCGCGTCCCTTATCAGATCGCAGCGACCTCGAGGAAGCACTAGCCACTTATTCCCTTAAGTTTGGCGATGATCATATCCCTCGTCCTCCTCACTGGTCAGGCTTTGCCGTAACCCCAGAAATTATCGAATTTTGGGAAGAACAACCCTTCAGACTGCACAATCGACTTGTCTATTTTCATGAGAATAACACATGGCAAACAATAAAACTGTATCCGTAACCCCGAATTACTCCCTCGTTAAACTCGCATCGAAATCAGCCATCGTTGCTGCTGGCGTCATGGTTGCAGCAAAATTCTATGCTTGGTTTGCCACAGACTCACTCAGTTTGCAAGCATCCCTTGTGGATTCTATGCTTGATATTTTGGCATCCATCTTAAATTACCTGATTATTCGCCAAGCAACAAAACCAGCCGATGATGATCATCGCTTTGGTCACGGTAAAGCCGAGGCTATTGGCGGCCTTGTACAGACAGCCTTTATCGCAGGGTCCGCGGCCTGGCTTATTATAGATGTTGCTCATCGTCTTTTAGAACCTCATCCTCTTGAAAATGTTGGCCTCGGCAATGTCGTTATGATTATCTCGTCCGTTATTACGGTCGCCTTAATTGCATTTCAACGCCATGTGGTTCGCCAAACAGGATCCCTTGCCATCAAAGCAGATTCTGTACATTACGAAACAGATCTATTGACTAATATCGGCGTTTTAATCAGCTTAAATATTTCTGCCTACTTTGGCTGGCTCTGGTTTGATGCCCTTGTGGGGGCCGGTATCGCTATCTATATTTTCGTGACATCCGTAAAAATAGCGCTCACTGCGGTTGATGTATTGATGGACAAAGAACTCGATGACGCAACGAGAGATCATATTAGTGGGATTATCACCAGTCACCCTGATATAATTGGATTCCATGATTTGAGAACACGAACCAGTGGATATCACTACTTCATACAATTTCATTTAGATTTAGACAAAGACTTATCTTTGTGGCGCGCCCATGCCATCGGAGATGAAATTGAGCAAAAAATTGTTCAAGCCTATCCAAAAGCAGAAGTGATTATTCACCATGACCCATTAATGGAAAAGTCAGGATAAATTCAATATAATCACCCTCACTAGAATGACAGCTTATACTCCCACCAAAACTTTCCATCGTCATTTTACAAAAGGCTAGCCCAACACCTGTTCCATATTTTTTATTGGAAACATAACCCTCAAATATCGTCTTAAGAACAGTTGGCGATACACCACCTGCCGTATCTTTAAAACGGATGATGTTCCCTGAAGGGGTTTGTGCACATGAAATATAGATCCGACCATGCCCATTCTCATTAATTTGGTACAAAGAATTACTCAGCAAATTAAAAATTACCCGCATAAACAGTAAGGGGTTTCCCATAAAGGAGAAATAATAACGACGATCCCAGTCTATCAGATCTCGTTCGTTGGGCTGAAATGGATAAGAATCAAGTGCGTTCATAATCACTTTATAAGTTTGACATTCGACCAGATCATCTTCTTTTAAGTGATTGGTTGTACTCTGCTTAATTGCTTTTAAATTATCATTGATAAACGCGTGCATTCTTGCAATTTGATCATCAATCTTATCAGAAATTGTTTTCATGGACTCTAAAGCATTTTTTTGTTTCAGGGTTAGCTCAGCCTTTACCGGTTGATTTAAGAGCAATGGCAGAGCTACCTTCAAATCACGATTTAATGAATCAATAAAAAGTAAGGGGCTACGCAAATCATGGGAAATACTCCCTGCCAAAACCATAAGTAGGCGTCGCGCTGTTTCTTCGATCTTACGTTTTTCCTCTAAAGCCTCTAATTCACGCTGTTCTGCTTTTACTCGCTCTGTAATATCCAGAGAAGTCCCCACAATCCCAATAATTACGCCTTGCTCATCGTAAAACGGAGCCTTAATACTTAACATTGTTAAAAGCTGGCCATCATGAGTCAACGCCTGTTCTACAATTTCTTCAGCCAAGCCCGATGCTATAATCCGTTGATCAGTCTCTCGGATACGATCAGCTCGCTCTTTCCAAGGAAGCTGATAATCAGTTTTTCCAACAATAAGATCTGAACTATCCAATCCTGCCATTCTAGCCTGATATTCATTACATCCCAAATAAACCCCATTAATATCTTTTAAGTAAATACTGCCCGGGAGTAATTTAAGGACTTCGTTCAAATGTGCTAGGATTTCGCGAATAGATAGTCCTTCCATAGAATCTCTGAAATAATAATAATTTTCCGCATAGTTCATATAATACCCCACAAGTCTTTCTATAAAATTAAGATATATCGTCTTTGATATAAATTTGTTGATGCGGGGATACTAAATTATAGTCACAACAAACCTTTTTCCAATAAAATGGTAGATCCTTATATACAAATACCGACGATTGAATATTCATAATTGCCGGTGTATCAAACCATACAGGAATTTCCTCTAATAAGTACCTAACAGCAATTTCTGCAGCTTGGTCAATATTTGTCATCATTTTACCATGTAAAATGGCCTTTGCTGCATTTAAGCAATCCTCTTGGAAATCCTGATTTTTTTCATAAAAATCACAATATATATTGTAAAGCTCTTGATATTTATTATTCCTCTTGAGATCGCTAATGAGCAAGATTTTAGACATTACGTCAGATGGCGGACATCCTATTTTCTTTAAAGCACGAACTATTTTATTATATAAATGCTTATCTTGTTTGCGAGTTTTCTTAATCGCTTCTTCTTCTGAATAGCCTTGCGCCATCAGATTATATTTAGAAGCCCCATCCATCGTAAAAACATGAAATTCTTTGAAATTCTCTGCAGCCCATGCTACAAGAACATCGATATTTTGACTATTATAATACCCATTAAATGGGCTTACACCGATCAAGGCATGTCCTTTGCTATCGACACGCGGATCATACATAATTTCTGGCTGATCTACAATATTGGGCACTACTGTCATATGAGGTCGAAAATTAAGATATTCAGTTTATAGAATTGTACGCAAATACAAAATAAAACTCAAGCTTGCGTCTATGGTACACAAATGATACTGGTAGTAATACCAATTATGATAAATAAGTCAATGAAGCCACAGGTTTTTTCCGGAATAGCGCAAGGGTTTGAACCCCTATTCATCAAAAATATTGATACACCCGTTCTCTATATTACCCCCAATGAAGAACGGGCGAGATCTCTTATGTTGCAACTTGCCGTTATCGCCCCATCTAAACGATGTCACTGGTTACCGGCTTGGGATTGCCTGCCTTATGATCGAATTGGCCCCAGTCAAGACATCATCAATCATCGCACAACCACTTTATCAACCCTAATTCAAGGACATGTTGATGTTTTAGTTGTCTCTGCCTTAGGTCTTCTCAATCGCCTTCCCCCTTCTTCATCTCTCAGCCATCGCGAACAATATCTTAAAATTAATCAAGACATATCGATGACCTCTTTGATTGATTCATTAAGTCATGGGGGTTATTTACGCGTAGATATCGTACGTGAAGTGGGGGAATTTGCTGTACGTGGGGATATTTTAGATGTATTCCCAGCAACTGCAGATCATCCTGTTCGACTCGATTTTTTCGGCGATACTTTAGAAAAAATCCGCCAGTTTGATGCTATCAGTCAAACAACAACAGCCACACTCGATCATGTGGTACTATCCCCCAGTCACGATTTGGCATTAACTGCTGATCAAATAACCCGATTCAGGGTAAATTATCGCAGCTTATTTGGCGCAAAACCAACACCTCTTTATGAAGCCATTTCAGAAGGACGTCGTTATGCGGGGATGGAACATTGGCTGCCGTTGTTTTTTGAGCATATGAGCCCCCTCACGGAGTATACAAAGCAAGCGCAGATATTCTATGATCATCAAGTCGATGACGCCATCCGCACCCGCCTAGAGCTCATTCATGATTATTATCAAAACCGCCTGGCAATATTACCGGGGGATACAAGTCCTCCCTATAACGCTATTCCTCCTGAATTGGGTTATTTAACTTTGGATGATTGGTCGAAAATCCGAGAGACGAGTCATTTGGTAACACCATTTTCTCAAGAAGGAACCCCAGATTATCGCTGCAGAACAGGCCTGAGTCTCCCGGCAGGGACGCCCACCCATCAAGCGATTTCAACCTTAAAAGATATTCTCGCCCGCGAAGACCGCCAAATCATTGTTGCAGCCATGAGTTTAGGCTCTAGGGAGCGTCTCAATGCCCTATTTAGAGATGCGAAGATTGATCTTACCGTCTCAGATCATTGGCCAAAGCACAAACAAGCCTTAATGGTTTATCCTCTTGAACATGGATTTTCAACGCCAGATCTGTTATTGATCACCGAATCTGATTTACTCGGGGAACGCATTATTCGCCAAGTAAGTCGCAAGAAAAAAACCGATAAATTCTTGCTAGAATCATCACAACTTTCTCAAGGCGACCTCATTGTCCACCGCGATCACGGTATAGGCCGTTATGAAGGTTTGTCCCCGATTGAGGTGAACCAGGCACTCCACGATTGTTTGACCTTAAGTTATTACGGAGGAGACAAATTATTTCTCCCTGTTGAAAATATTGATACCATTAGTCGCTACGGTGATGCCGATAGCTTAATTCAACTGGATAAACTCGGCTCAGCAGCTTGGCAAAACCGTAAAGCTCGCGTTAAAAAACGGATCCGAGAAGTAGCGGATTATCTAATCAAATTAGCGGCAGAACGATCTTTACATGAAGCACCGTCTTTGCAGGCAAAATCAACAGATTATGACCAATTTTGTGCCAAATTTCCCTATATGGAAACAGACGATCAACTCAGAGCAATCGAAGAAACGCTCAGTGATATGGCCTCAGGAACCCCTATGGACCGTTTAGTGTGCGGCGATGTTGGATTCGGCAAAACTGAAGTTGCTCTGCGTGCTGCCTTTGTTACCGTTGCCAGTGGTAAACAAGTTGCCATCATTGCCCCAACCACATTGTTATGCCGACAGCATTTTCACAATTTTTCAGCACGCTTTAAGGATTCCGGATACCGCATTGAGCAGCTCTCTCGTTTTGTTGCCCTCCGAAAGGCCGATGCAATTAGGAAAGATCTGTCCGATGGGAACGTTGATATTATTATTGCAACCCATGCCCTATTTTCCGATCGTGTTCAGTTTGCAGATTTGGGCTTAGTTATTGTCGATGAAGAACAGCATTTTGGTGTAAAACAAAAAGAAAAATTAAAATCTCTGCAAAAAGATGTTCATGTTTTAACTCTAACCGCAACACCAATTCCACGCACATTACAACTTGCCTTAACAGGGGTGCGACAGATGAGCTTAATTGCCACCCCACCAATCGACCGCCTTGCTGTGAGAACATTTATTACACCTTATGATGCTCTAACGTTGAGGGAGGCCATTTTACGTGAATATCATCGAGGCGGGCAAATTTTTTATGTCTCGCCCCGTCTTGAAGACCTCACATCGTTATATGACTCTCTGTGTAAATTATTGCCCGAGATTAAAATTGTGGTTGCACACGGCCAACTATCCGCAGGACAGCTTGAGGATGTGATGACAGCCTTTTACGACAGGAAGTACGACCTCCTCCTTTCAACCAATATTGTTGAATCAGGCATCGATATTCCAAACGCCAATACATTGATCATTCACCGCGCTGATTTATTTGGTCTTGCTCAGCTCTATCAACTACGTGGTCGCGTAGGAAGATCTAAAGCGCAAGGCTATGCTTATTTGACCATCCCCAACAATGCCCCTATTTCTGAAACAGCAATTAAACGTTTAGAGGTTATGCAAAGCCTAGATAAGCTAGGCGCTGGGTTCACACTTGCCAGCCATGATATGGATATTCGTGGCACAGGGAATCTTGTGGGCGAAGAACAATCCGGACATGTGCGTGAAGTTGGCGTTGAGCTATATCAACATTTACTCCAAGAAGCCATTTTGCAAGTGCGTATTGAGCAAGAAATGGGTACCCCGCAAGAAGAAGACTGGTCACCACAAATTAATCTGGGCACATCTGTGATGATTCCTGAGGCCTATGTTGCCGATTTAACCTTGCGTTTAAATTTGTACCGTCGTATTGCAAGCCTAGATTCCCGCAAAGAAATCGATGCTTTTGCAACAGAACTGGTTGATCGATTTGGGTCCTTGCCGCCCGAAGTAACCAATCTTCTTGAGATCATCGAGATCAAAGGATATTGCCGCAAAGCCCATATTGAGAAAGTTGATGCCGGGCCCAAAGGACTTGTTATCACCTTAAAAGACGGGACATTCCCACAACCGGAAAAGCTCATGACGTACCTTCAAGATCCCAAGGTCAAAGCCAAAGTCAGACCTGATCAGAAAATCGTCTTTGTGCGTGCCTGGGAAGATCAAACAAAACGCGCCTATTCCACAAGAATTATCTGTGCTAATTTAGCGAAACTCGCAAAAGGATAAATAACCATGAAACTTGGCATCTATCGACACTATTCAGGGAAACTCTATCAAGTGATTGGTATCGCTCGTCACTCAGAAACCCTAGAAGAACTTGTCGTATACCAATGTTTGTACGGCAGTTATGGCCTATGGGTACGCCCCAAGACTATGTTCAAAGAAATCATCAAGGTAGACGGCACACACAAATCCCGCTTTACCTATGTTTCAGGTGGCGTTACCGAACCCGCTGAGTTGCGCTGATCCAGAATTACTGATTACGTTCCTGAGTTATCTGCTTTAACTTTGACAACGCATAATCAATCGTTCCTAAACCTCCGGAGTTAATATCTTTTTCTTCTGCCTTTTTTATGGAATCTAAGTACTGATTTTCCTCAAGAAATTGTTGGTATACTCGATTAAACAAATATAATAACGTAGTTCGTGCTGAGTCTGGAATTTGATTAATAGATTGGCAAACCAAAGCAAATTCTCTTAAGGGTGCTGGGGTTTGTAAATTCTCAAGAACATCTTTATACGTTAAAGTAGTTGTCTTCTGCTCAGGGGCGATTTCACAGGTCTGCAACATAGCTGTCAAATCATTTTGGCTCACGGAAACTTTCATGTTGAGTTTTGTCACCAAACTATCCACATTAGACTGTACCGCCAAGGGTGTGCATTCATGGGCGGACAAACAACCGATCACACATAAAACCAGCACGGGAATCTTTATTAAATTCATGTCTACCCTCTCAGTTTTTTAAGACAGCATAAGGCAATCCTAAATACGTTATATCATGTATATTGTCAGGCGATCTAAAGTTACTTAAATAGTCAAATAACCCCAGAGCTTGATTAACCATACCAGAATTTGGCTTTCTAAGGAAATCACCCGTCAGAGAATCTGGTTGTTTTATTTTACGCAGGAATCTAGGGCTAACTCGGCTGATAGAACGAATTTCGACAACAGCCTCACCGTAAACTAAATCATCGTTTCGCAAAGTTTTTATAGCCCCCATAGCATATTTATTATCCAAAAACCAAGGAGGAGACAAAACATCGAACTTACTAGGAACAAGACTAAACCCCAAATTTCGATCAATTCTATAGGTACTTTTAGGAAATTCAACACTCTCGATTGCCTGCTGGTAATAAAGATCAAACATCATATTAAGCGGGTATTTCTTACTAAAAATATCCGCTTTAATCTCATCTTTTAAATTACGAATCATTGCTGTCGAGATAATTCCCTCTCTAAAAAGATAGTTCAAATTATCTTCATTGCGTTCAACAAAACCGGGATTAAAGTATCCCCTGAACCAATCAAAATTCAAGCTATCGTATCTACCATCAGTCGTTAAAAGATTAATGCCATAATTTATATGTTTGAATTTTCCGGGAACATTTTCATGGATCGTAAATCGAAAATTATTCCCCATCATTTGCTCAAAAATTACCTGATATCCTTGTTGATTAATATCTTTAAACATTTCAGAAAAAGGACGTCTTGACATCAATAAAAGTTTTATTTTGGGGTCTACTTGCATATACTTTTCCCAGAGTTTTCTAGTTTCTGCTATAGCTTGTTGATCCGGATGTAATTGCGCCTTCGGTTTCCCCCTATCTGTTACAAGAGACAGCATCGTTAAAGCATGCAAGAAAACAAGTCCACTGACTTTACTACGCAAAATTGTCGTTATATCCTCTAGCCTTTTCGAATCGCTTTCACTAAGAACTGTATTATACAACCCCAATAAAGGCATACTTGAGACACAATCAATCAACAGAGGATTATCAAAACCAAATAAACTAAAATAAAGCGGAATGGTCTCTTCAAGAGGATGCTGAATCGTTACTTGTGGCCCAAAAATAGGCTGCCAGTCCCTATTTTTATAAATGACTAACGCTCCTTCTGACGGATTATCAATCTTATCTGGTAAAAACCGCTCTGGTATTCTAAGTGGCCCAAGTTGGGAAAAATCCATGTTAGGTTTAATTTTAACTGGAAAGTCTTGGTATTTTGCCATATTATCCAACAAATCAACCCATTGCCCAAATGATACTTCTCCCTTTTCATTTAAGCTTATCCGAAGAAGATCAAGACTCTGAACAACGAGGGCTATCGTTGTTGCCAAGATATCTCTTTCCATGGGATTAAAAGGACGGGTGACAAATTCAACGTCTGTATCATCAATTTCAACGTGAAAAATGGGCCGTTCTTGACCACTAATAAAAACCGAGAAAATGGGTTTTTTCTTCAAATTATTCTGATTCTGGGCCCACAAACATAAACTTGATAGTTCTTGAAATTCAAAGCCTACTTGAAAAGGCATAGAAATAACAGTTTGAGTTTCATTTCGCAGTTCCCGTTTTACAAGGTCTTGCGAAGCATAGCTTGTCAAAACAAGTGCCATAAAAAAAATAAAGTGTTTTATCATAGTAATACCACCGACGATAATAATTCACTTTACAAGATATAGAGAACTATCTAAAGAAAAGTTAATTTATTAGAGGAATATATTTACTTAGGTCTAAAACGCGCTACCTTTATTGGCAACAAAGGAATAAATCCATGAAAAAAATCCTAGGTACCTTAGTATTTATGGTTGTTTTGATGAGCACGGGGGAATCCACAGATCGTGTTTTTTTGATTCATCAACTTCAACCGCTTGTAAAAACACGTTTAGACACCAAAAAACTCGCCGATGATGGGGATTTAACATTAACAGCACAAATCAAAAAAAACAAACAAGCAGAAGCTCTGGCGATTATCGCACAAATGACATGGCTGACACGATTATTTATTGCAGATAATAACATTGAGAATATTCCGGATTCTTTTGGGGATTTGACTGAACTCACCGTCCTTGACGTCTCACAAAATAGTCTAACATCACTACCGGATCGGTTAGGGGATATGACACAACTCCAAGAACTTGACGTCCAACAGAATCAACTGACGGCTTTACCGGATACTATTAATTCGTTGATCAATCTTGATAGTCTTGATGCTTCTAAAAACAAACTAACAGAGCTACCCAACAAAATAGAGGGGCTTGTCACGCTCAAAACATTAAACATTGCATCAAATTCTCTAACTGCGCTGCCAGAGTCCGTCAAAGAGTTAGGGCAACTGGAAAATCTGGCAATTGCCGATAATGAATTTGAAATTTTACCTGATTGGTTAGATGAATTAAGTCAGCTTGAAATTTTAAATATCCGCAAAAATAAATTCACAGAATTCCCAACCATTATTCTATCTTTGTCACGCCTGGATACGCTAAATGCTGGTGAAAATGAGTTTACAGAAATTCCTGAAACTTTGTCTGAGTTATCAAAACTCCAGTCTATTTCTTTTGAAAAATCCCCAGAGCTCCAAACAATCCCCGTTTCACTCGAAAAACTCACCACAATTCAAGAACTAAACCTTAAGAATTGTCCCAAATTACCAGAAAAAACTATAGCAAATTTAAAGCAAGTTTTTGGAAAAAAACTGATCATCTAAAATAAGTTAAAATACCCCTTTCCTAGTCAAGAATATATATCTTCCATTGGTCGGAACTTATTTTCAGACAGCCGAAATATTTATTCTGCCCATAAATATCTATTGAAATATTTATTTCACCACCCACTTCTAAAAAAGTAAGTATTTTTCTTATGTATTAATCGAAAACAATAGCTTTAACTCTTGCCAGCTGTGATGAATATGAAAAGGCAGGGCCGATTTTGACGTGGCCTGAACTTTCAAACCAAGTCAGAATATAAGGAAACATTACTGAGGAGTACTAGAAACGCTAGTTTTCCTTGTACAAAAAGAAATCTAAGGCAAAATTTAAGGAATTTTAACATGACAATATTAACAAAAATCTTACCCCTATTCCTTTCTGTTGCGCCATTCATACTATTAGCAATGGACACAGATAATATGGCTGGTCAAAAAAGACCACATAGCATAATCAGTACCACAGAAAAAGCAAAAAATGAACCTAACACAAGCAAGAGAAAAAAAACTGAAGAGCAAGAATCGCTTAAGTCAGAAGATAGGAGCACGATTGAATCTGATCAAAAAAACAACGGTCAAAAAATCAGTGACGTGCTTGATCAAACAGTACCAGGCCAACAAAATCAGGTTGTCTATAGAACAACTAGAAAATATCAGCAAATCGACCAAATTCGACAAAGCATAGAATCATTAAAAGGTCTAGAACCACAAATTAGGATATTGCTCCTCGGGGACCATGCAGAAAATAAATTACAAGACATGGAAACAACATACAGTCAATTGTTGGAAAGATATACCCGTGACTTCTTCGGACGAGCTTATGCTGAGGATTTCGACCCAACAAAAGATTTGTCACCAGAAGTCATCCAGCACATCCTTTCTTATTTCCCAGTTCAGGATTTAAAAAATCTGGTGCAGGTGTCTCATGCAGCAAGACATGCGGTGTATGGGTTACCTGTTTTCCAAAAATATTTTCAAAGTACCTCTATCTATGGACACTATCAAAATGTTAATGAATTTAAAGGCGATTTTCTCAGTGGTAGCCCACGTGCTTATGCTGCCGTAGGTATCGCTGCTCTTTTACGTGAACAAGATCAAGATGAAAAACAGTTTTATGATATACAAAATAAATATCGGCATCTTACCTTGAATTTTAATCGTCCAGTATTTTCTTATTGTAGAGCCTCCCAAAAAAACAAACGGAATAGTTTCTTGGACGATGGGTTTACCGCATTTAATCCACAGGCTGTTGCTTTTGTCTTTCATAATCGCTTATTTATCTCATCACAAGGGATCCACGACAAAAGGATTTTAAACATAATTAGACAAACTTATAGAAAGCTAGGCACGAACAGGAATTTCCTATTAGATACTGTAATTTTAAATTACCTGCAGAGTGAATTTACAAACGCCTCACAAAAAAGAAAAACGCTCAGTATTGTCAAGATATTTCAAACTTTTATGGCCCACTCGATAGGCGCCAACATTATCCTTTATAAGATATACGCAGAAGGTTTATCATTAAAAATTTATAAGAAATATGTAGAAGTTATTGCACCGGATAAGGGCGAATCTGATAAATATTTTAAAACAGCCATAGACATAGCCAATATGTTGCCAGATGATTTAAAAGGTCAAGCCCTTACTGAATTAGGATTATGGCGTCTGATTGAGCTTAGCAATACAACAAGCCCTACGGATCAGGATAAAAAAAACATTTTGCGAGAAACCCAAGTGTATTGGCAACAAGCAATTCTTGCTTGGACTAACGCAATAGAAGGCGACCGTAAAAAGGCTGCTGCTCGCTTTAAATCTTTCTTATATGATAGTAGTTTTTTTTCTAGTGATGAATCTAACAAGCCTATCTTACGCCTGTCTATTCCTATGGATATTATTTTTATCAATACAACTAGGAATAAAGGTACCGTAGCATTAGCATATTTAGCCATGCCTTATGTTTTCCTAAAGAAATTGTACGATTCCGATAAGAAAGATAATGATCAGCCCCATTTTTATCATAAAGATGCAAAATTAATGTTACGTATTGCTACAACAATATGGGACGCCTTAGTTCTTAAGCATGGACCACAACTGTCCCCCGATCTAGAGCAGTCATTAACAAACGAACTTTCAATTACAGTTTATTGTTTTTGGGGAGCTATTGTAGAAAGTTTAAGAGGTCGTGATGCTCATCTGCAACAAGAAATTGCAAAAGAAATTGGAAAATTCTGCCGATCAACAGAGCCACTTATCATAAAAATCCAAAAATATGAACGTATCGCCAAAAATCTTGGATTAATCCCTACTGACAGTGCGCTAGGCCTATCAAACACTAAAACTGGAAATTAAGTTTTATACAGCTATAGCCGATTGCTATCAATCGGCTATACACTCTAGGATCGAAAGCTATTTTTTGGTATGATGATTCAATATTGACTCAAAAATTAGTCGTTCATGATAGACAAAATTAATTCGCTTTTTAATAACTACCCCAAATTATCGTGTTTTATTTTAGGAGGGTTAACATCTTTAGCCTTTGCCCCGGTCTATTTAATTCCCTTAGCAGGCCTTGGATTCTCTGTATTCCTATATTTGATCACAAAAGATTCTTATGCCTCTACTCCCTTTAAGTTTGGTTGGTGGTTTGGTTTCGGGCATTTTGTGGTCGGTCTTTATTGGTTAGGGAATGCGATCCAAACTGTGGGGTTATGGTATCTCATGCCGCTCGGGTGGTTTGGCTTACCGGCCTTTTTAGCGCTTTTTCCTGCAACAGCAACGTGGTTATCCCTCAAAGGAATAATAAAATCCCCTTTGGTAATCGCTATAAAATTCTCAGTTTTCTGGTTTATTGCTGAATGGTTACGAGGCAATATCCTAACAGGACTGCCTTGGAATTTGGCTGGGTATATGTGGCCTCTGCCAGTTTTACAGATTTGCTCCATCATTGGTATTTATGGGCTAAGTTTACTAACGATCCTATTTTTAACCAGCTTTGCGAGCCAGTCTAGAGTGTATATGCTCACTTGGGTTGCCGTATTTATTGGATTATATGGATGGGGGCACCATCGGTTGGCTGATACCCCAACGCACTTGACGGGCATCAATATGCGTTTAGTCCAAGCATCAATCCCTCAATCCACAAAATGGTTAGCTGATCATTTCCGTGAGAATTTTGACAAACATATCGGCCTGAGTGCCATCGAAGCGGAACGCCCTCTAAAGGCTGTTATTTGGGCAGAGGCAAGCATTCCAACATTTGCAACAGATTACCCTATTCTAATGGAAACACTGGCTGCCGTTGCGCCTAAAGACGGCTATATCATCGTCGGCGGGCCACGCCATGGCAATCAAGGCGAGATATTCACCAGCACCCTTGTCATTAATGACAAAGGGAATCTTGTTGCCTCTTATGATAAAAGTCATCTTGTCCCGTTTGGTGAGTATTTCCCCTTACGTCGATGGCTTCCCTTTGTTAGTAAATTAACACCCGGAGCTCAGGATTATTCTGCCGGATCTGGGATCCGAACCATCGATCTATCCGGACTAGGTAAGTTTTCCCCCCTAGTTTGCTATGAAGCAATTTTCCCTGGCCATGTGGTTGATTCTCAAAACCCAACATGGATGCTCAATCAAACCAATGATGCTTGGTATGGACACTCGAGTGCCCCTTATCAACATTTACAGATCGTTCGTGTTCGTGCCATTGAACAAGGTATCCCCCTTGTTCGATCTGCTAACAACGGGATATCTGCCGTGATTGACCCACTGGGCCGCATTCGTGAGCAGTTAGATCTAGATGATGTTGGCTTTATCGATTTCGATTTACCGGCCCCACTCGCGAATCGAACACCTTATTCTAGATGGCTTCATCATAAGATAAATTAATTACCACAACTAAAAACTTAGTATGGATAAAAAAGGAATAAATTATGAATAAAGTAGAAATTTATACAACAAAAGTTTGCCCTTACTGTGTGAAGGCAAAAAACTTATTAATCAAAAAGGGCGTTATTTTTACTGAAATTGATGTCAGTGACGATCCAAATGCTCGTGAAGTACTGCTCGTCAAAGCCGAAGGACGCCGCACAGTGCCACAAATCTTTATTGACGACAAGCCCATCGGTGGGTGTGATGATTTGTATACCCTCGAGGCCTCAGGTGAATTAGATAAGCTTTTGGTTTAGGTATTAAAAAAGCTCCCAATTGGGAGCTTTTTAATTCTGATCCGTAAACGGACTAGAAGTGGTAAGAAACCTTTACCAAAGCAGCATGAGAAGATTGCTTTGATTTTGCTATTGTTCCCAATGTTTCTTTGCGTTCAAAAGCGTAGCGGTATTCTGCACCAAAGGAAACTGCGTCAGAAACTTTAACCTTTGCACCCAAACCTAGTGTTGGAGCAAGGCGCGTTTTGCTTTCTTTTACGACTTGAACATTTGTTGTTGCATTAAACATTTTAATTGTTTTGTCGTATAAGCGTAGACCAGCCAAACCATACACAGCTACATGATTACAGAAATTGTAACCGAGACGAACATCAAATTCAGAAGACCAAGAGTATGTTGCTTTTAATTTTCTGTTTAAGAGAGCAGATGTCTTTTGCATTTTACCTGAATACATAGCAAAATCAAGACCTAGACCCCAGTAGAAAGAATTGCTTGAAGAGCGGTCATAATCAAAGTGGATACCATATGATCCAAATGTTTTACTTGCGTTAAATTTTGTTCCATTAACTTTGTTGTCAAACTTTGATGTCAATGTACCCATTGTCAAACCGGCTGATGCGCCGTTGAATACTGCTGCTTGTGAAGCAGATAATGTAGCAGCTGCGATAACTGCAGAAGCAATAATCTTTTTCATAATTTAATCCTTAAAAATTTTATAGTGATTTTTTATTCACACCGCAATTTATATCATAGAAGCACCTCCTTCAGGAAAGAAATATGCAGCAAAAAACTACTTAAAAAACAAGCATGTGTAAAATAAAGCACACGGATTTTAGTAAAATTTGAGTAACATCAGCTAATCGATTATACTCAAGAAACTAGACTATATAACAAGGTGCAATATGCTTTACATGCTCTGTCTTATAAGTGCTTATGCTGGCGAAATAGATATACAGGATAATTCCGTATGTTTAACACCGGAAACAAGGCGTCGTTTTGGGACTATGCGCCCGGATAACCCTCATGCTAATACGATCTATGCAATACAAAATCCAAAATCGGTTGTAACTGATGGTCAACCTGAGTCTGTTGCGATAGAACAGCCAGATCTGCCGAGAGATCCAATAGGAGCTGTTGCGCACCCTCAACCCCAAAAACTGATACAAAGGTAATTTTGTCATCATCATTCTGAACAGGTTTACCGGTTTGTTCAGATGTCCCCCGAACACTTAATAAGTCATCCGTAATTTGATAAATTAAGCCAAGTTTTGCACCAAAATCTTGAGCAATTCTAACTTGGGGGGATTTTACCCCATGAGCCAAGATCGCACCAGCAAGGCAACTAAAACTCAGCAAGGCTCCTGTTTTCAACAGTTGCATTTGCTCAATATCGTTTAGATTTTTACTGGGGAAAAGATCCATCATTTGCCCACCAACTAAACCATTACCGCCGATTGCTTGTGAAAACTCAGCAATTAACTCAATTTTTGTGTCCGCAGGTAAGGTTAATTTCGCCAGAATATCATAAGCTAATGGAATTAAAGCATCACCGGCAAGCACCGCTGTTGCCTCATCAAAAGCCTTCCAGACACTGGGTAACCCGCGCCGAAGATCAGCATTATCCATACAAGGCAAATCATCATGAATCAAGGAATAACAATGTACAAGTTCAATGGCACATCCAAGATCAATCGCTGTCTGACTTGTTGATTGAGCAAAGGTTAAGGTCAGATGAGGACGAATATATTTACCCGATCCCCGCGTTGAATGAAGCAAAGCATCCGATAAACGGCCATGAGTTGTTGCTTGCCGCACAAACGCATGCAGTCGAGGCTCAACAAACTTCTTAGTTTCAACAAGAATTTGAGAAAAGGAAGGTAAAGACATTTTGGGCATTATATTGAGAAGATAACCTTGCTTTAGATTGATAAAGTATTTCTCGTTTTACAAGTATCTTTTTCAGAAAAGTGATTTTAATTAATAATTCCTTAACTAAATTAGTCGTACCTTTAAGTGGTAATAAATCAAGGAGATAGTCGATGAACGTTAAAACAATTTTAGCATTACTAGCAGGTGTATCTTTAGCTTCCGCCAATCACGAAGGCAAAGAACATCATAATAAAGACCACCACGGAAAAATGGATCATAAAGACAAAGGCCACCATGGTAAACCAGATCATAAAAAGCATGAAGAGAAAAAACATGATGAGAAAAAAGACCATCATGGTAAAAAAGAGCACCATAGCAAAGATCACAAAGAGGAGAAATAACATGAACCAGATTTAATCTGGTTTTGTTATTAAAGGGGTCAGGCCTTAATGGCTGATCCCTTCTCTTTTAAGAACAAGAATGATTGTTCTCCAAATAATATATAAATCAAAACGCAAAGACTGGTTGTGCAGATATTCTTCCTCAAACTTAACCTTCTCTTTGACTGTCAAGGCATCACGGCCATTAATCTGAGCCCACCCCGTTAACCCCGGGCGCATTTGGTCAATACCAATCATTTGCCGCAGTTCCAGCCAATCATACTCATTATATAGAGCTGGTCTAGGCCCCACAATACTTAAATCTCCTTTGAGAATCGACCATATTTGCGGCAACTCATCAAGGCTCGTTTTACGGATAAAACTACCAATAGGTGTTAAAAAGTGATGGGGGTTCTTTAATAAATGCGTTGCCACTTGAGGTGTGTCAACACGCATGGATCTGAATTTAGGCATCCAAAAAGGGATGCCATAACGTCCAATTCGTTGGGACCAATACAAAACAGGGCCAGGAGATGACCATTTGATTGCTAAGGCAACCCCCAGTAATGGAATGGCGAAAATAACGAATGCAATAAGAGCGCCAATAACATCAACTAACCGTTTGATCATTGGGAATTAACTCGCAAAATTGTGGCCTCAACAGCATGGACAATTTCTTGAATTTTATGAGCATCATCAGCCTCAGCCATAACACGAACAAGGGGTTCTGTCCCTGAAGGACGTACAAGCAAGCGGCCACCAAGATCACGCAATTTTTGTTCAGCAACATTAAGAGATTCTTGAATTGTTGAATCTAACAAAACGCTTTTATTAGCGACACGAACATTACGCATGTACTGAGGCACAGGCTTAAATGGTTGCCCAAGAACAGATAATTTCTCTTGTCGATCAATGATAACATGCAGAATTTGCAAAGCAGCAATCAACCCATCACCCGTCGTACAATAATCAGATAAAATCATATGACCTGATTGTTCACCACCCACATTACACCCATGACTCTGCATACCTTCAATCACATACCGGTCACCAACAGCTGTTCTAATCAAATCGATATGTTGAGCCTTAAGATAGCGTTCTAACCCCAGATTGGACATTTGGGTGGCAACAATAGCATTTCCTTTTAACAGGCCTTGCTGTTGCCATGATGTCGCAATCAGTGCCATGAGAGCATCACCATTCAGAACAGAACCTGCTTCATCGACCATAATTAAACGATCCGCATCACCATCCAAGGCTATGCCAAGATGTGCCTTATGCGTCAGCACGGCATCCTTTAACGATTGAGGTGAGGTTGCCCCACATTGATCATTAATATTCATACCATCCGGGGTAACACCAATGCTGATAACATCAGCCCCTAATTCCCACAAAACCTGAGGAGCAACTTTATAAGCTGCACCATTCGCACAATCAATGACAATTCTTAGTCCATCAAGGCGCAAGGATCGGGGAAGGGTCGCTTTGGCATATTCAACATAACGTCCCATAGCATCATCAATCCGTCTGACTTTTCCAACATGATAGGGATCAGCTAAATTAAATTCAGCTTTTAAAATAAGCTTTTCGAGAGAAAGTTCCTCATCATCAGTAAGTTTCTGGCCATCGGGATTAAAAAACTTGATGCCATTATCATGGTACGGGTTATGGGAGGCGGAAATCATAACACCTAAATCTGCCCGCATAGCACGCGTTAAATTCGCTACAGCGGGTGTTGGAAGTGGTCCTAACAAAGCAACATCCACCCCCATGGCAGCAAAACCAGATGTCAATGCCGTTTCAATCATATATCCTGATTGTCGCGTATCTTTACCAATCACAACCGTATGTCTGTGGTCTCCCCGCGTAAAAATTTGCGCAGCAGCCATCGCTGTTTTCATCATCATGTCCGGTGTAATCGGGTATTGATTTGCCTTACCACGAATACCATCGGTACCAAATAAAACTTTTTTAGGTGTATGGGGCATAGCAAGCCTTAATTATTGGTGAGAACGCTGTAAATTTGTTTGACAGCTTTCATCAAGGCGATTAACACACGCCAAGCAATAAAAACGCCAAGGATCCCTGTAAAAATAGGGTGTTTATCCCAGTACGTTGATACAGTTTGTTGCAAATCATTTGCTAAGATGATGATATCCATTAACATTTTTAATTTCCATTGTACTAATAATTGAAAACAGTCTAACAAATATAAACAAAAAAGAACATGCTCTTATTGCTGCAACCGCTTTCTCAATGGCTTCACCAGATTACCCCATAAACTGTAAGGTCCTGTAAAAATTGTAACGCTCACATCTGTGCCCGGGGCTAAAACAGTGTTTTTTGGGTCAGAGCCAGAAAACGATTTATTCAAAGCAACAGTAACAGGAATAACGGTAGACGACTCTGTCTTCAGGGGAGCATCAGCAACATTAACAACTTTACCCCAGATTTCTTGACGTGGCATATCTAGTGCTTGAGGCGGAAGGATCGTTACAGATTGGTTTTGTTTGACGTATGCCGCATCACGTGGTTTTAGGTATACTGTAGCCTCAAGATTTTCTAAAGGGATAATCTGTGCAATTGGCATATCCCCGGATACGTCGTCACCAATTTTCTTGGCCACTATCCCCTGAATAATTCCTGTGATCGGGGCTTTAATATCCATAGCTTTAATCTGATCGTCGAGATGAATTTTTTTCTCATGGAGTTGGGTTAACTGTTTTGAAATATTGGTCATTTCAGTTAAAGCGTCTGTTCTTAATTTCGCTTCAAGTTCAATAATTTTTCCCTCATGCTCTGTGATTTGATGTCTGTGTTCTTGAGATAAGTTAATGAGATTTGCTAATTCTTGACGAAGCTTGGACAAAGCTGCTTCCGCACGTCGATAATCAGTACCTGTTCCTAGTTTTTTTTCGTACAACTTCTTAGCAACATCTCGTTGCTGTTCTGCATTTTCCATTTGTTGCCTTAAATCATGTTCTTGACCCAAAGTTAAGGCAAGCTGCGCACGTTTTTGTTCAAGTTGCGTCGATAAAGCTAATTTCAAATCTTCTTTATTGCGCAATTGCATTTCGTAAATCGCTTTTTGCTCTGAGACCATTTTCTCAAGTTCATTAGGATATTTCCCCGTATCAAATTCTTGATTGAGGCCAATAGCCCGCAGACGATCAGCAACAACTTGAAGACTCTGGGTTGTTAAAAAAAGGGCTTCAAGTTCTGTCTTTAATTTATGTGTATCTAATCCTAAAATAACGTCGTTTGCCTTAACTAAATCTCCGTTATGAACATTAATAGTCTCAATCGTTCCGGAAAACAAAGGGCGAATAGCATGAACTTTGTTCGTTGTTGCAATTGTCCCTGTTGACGTAATTGAATGCTCATAAGGCGTAAGAATAATAGCGACAAGAGAACAGCATATCAATATCGCTGACACGATAATTGCCCATTGAGCCTGACGTGGTGCACGCGTTTCTTCCAGAATAATCGACTGCTTTAAAGCCGGCATTTTCTCATTAATTTCAGACAATGTTGATGAAGGTAAAGTTGTTTTCTGAGCTGTCTGTGTCATGCCGCATTTCCTGAGAGAAGTTTAAGAACGTGATTTTTAGGGCCAAATAAACGCATAATACCATTATTTAAAACTAAAACTTGATCTGCAAGGTTTACGATACTCGGGCGATGCGTAACAATAAGGATTGTTTTTTGTCTCTTCATTTTTTGAATCAAATTTTTAAAAACCATATCAGCCTTCATATCCAAATGCCCCGTCGGTTCATCAAAAATAAGAATTTTACTATCCCGCACAAAAGCTCTAGCCAAATTTATTTTCTGAAGCAATGCAGATGGCAACGTTTTTTGCAACTCAGGCGTCAAAATTGTATGAATGCCTTCAGGCAGTTGTTCAATCGCGACAAGAGCATCCAATTGATCCAAAACAGAGATAATTTCTCGCTCCGTAATATCAGGCTGAGCCAACCTTAAATTCTGAGCAATTGACACCGTAAATAGATCAACCTGACTCGACACATAACCAATAGATTGACGGTGATAGTGAATGTCGATATCCCGCAAATCTATACCATCAAACGTTATATTGCCCTGCGATGGTTCGTATAGCCCCATCAGCAATTTAATTAATGTTGATTTGCCAGAAGCATTATGCCCAACAATAGCAACAACGTCACCTGAATTAATATTGAGAGTTACGGACTGTAAAGCAATGTGGTTTTGTTCGGGGTAAGTAAATGAGATATTTGAAACACCTATTGTTCCTTGATAAGAGTGACGGGTTCTCATAGAATCCTTTGTTTCACCAACAGTTTTAAGCCAGGCTTCACTGTTATCGATTAAATGCTTAAGCTGAAAAAAGTCCCCTATAAGATAAGTTAATTCATAAGCATTATTAAGAACAAAATAAACAAGAGCAGAAGATACAAGTAAATTGGCGATACCATAGCCACTCAGACTATTAAGTTTATACGCCAGAAGGAGTCCCCCTAAATAGAATAGCCCCAGAATAAGGCTAATTCTAACTTGCATTGCCCCTAGGGTGTTAAATGATACCTTGTGCGCCTGCAGATAATCAGACAGACAGATTTTCAAACGATCCATCCATAACCGAGACGTCGATGTATCTTTTATCTCATCTTTAATCACTGCCGCGTCTTGCATAAACTGATCATACACCTGTTCAACTTGACCGAGTGTTTGAAGCTCCGATTTCATCTGATTCGCTTTATACCTTAGGTAGAAATAGGAAAAAATTAAGGCCGTTGTAATACTTAAAGCCTGTACGATGTTAACAACCCATAGCACCATGAGAGGAATAATAACCATCGGTACATCACTAACCACATGCCGTATAAACCGTGCAAGTTTATCTTGCATCAGATCAATTTGTTTTAAATGACTCAACTCAACTTGAGAGACAAGATTATGGCGATCATCCACACTCAAGTACAGTAAATGATGTAAACTCTCTCGGTTACTAAGAATACTCAGACGTGCCGATAGATACGCCAACGTTTTGTTTTTTACCCACGACAAGCTATAAATTGACAAAACAACTCCGCCAAGACAACCGATAATCGATAGAATAATCAGTGTATCCTGATGAAACAAATGGTTCGACATAATCATCTGCAGAATAAAGAGCGGAACCAAAGCCATAATTGCAATTAAGGACGAAAGAACAAGCGGACGCTTCAGATCACCCCCAAGTCTTTTTGCTATATCACTCAACCATGCTTTAGATTTTTGCTTGGGCGTCACATCCTTGATAAAGTTATACCGTATTCCCTTGATTTTCTTTTTAACAGAAACAGCAGATTTTTGTCCCGTTGTACAATCAATATAAAGATAATCACGTTCGGTCTTTTCATAAATAACCCAATAGATACCCGCTTGCTCATTGATAAAAAGTGTTGGCAAGAAACTCCGGCTTAAGTGATTTAATGCAATAGATTTGTGGTAACACGTATAGCCAAGATCAACAAAGATATTCTTTAAATCAATAAGATCAATCTCATTAATATCATAAGGGACAGCCTCAAAAACATCCCGAGAACTCCCCTTCCAGCCCAAAATACGCAGCAACGGTTTAAGACAATTAATATAGTTAAATTGACTTTTTATCATATCTCACCTGCAGCATAACTTACACACGATGTTTGAAAGACGTGCTCAGTTTGACTTTCGACATTCATACTTGGTAATAGCTGTCCATTAATAAGATCATACGAGTCATCGGCTACTTTCTTAAAACTTGGCCTATGCGTAATAAAGATGATGGTCATTCCTTCTTTCATTTCGGTCAAAATGGTTTTTAAAGCTAAATCGCCCGGATCATCCAGATGGGAGTTAGCCTCATCCAAAATCAATATTTTTGGTTCTTGCAATAAACATCGAATCAGCCCTATGCGTTGTTTAATGCCCGATGGAATGGTCACATCCATGGAATTTACAATTGGCGTTTGATAACCCAAGTGTTGTGTTTTTACCCAATGGTCAAGCCCCATTCTCTCTGATAACTTAATAGCCTCCTCAATCAATGGGCCGATTCTAAAAGATGTTAAGTTTTCAAGAATAGTCCCTACATACAGTTGAGGGTCAGAAGATAAATAAGCGATTTGGTCTTGAATTGAATGTTTTGTCCCCTCGTCAATACGCTTATCACCAAATAGAATCCTTCCGCTATCCGGGCTAAGGTCATGCTTAATCAATTTAGCAAGTGTTGTTTTACCAGACCCACTTTGGCCGTAAATTGTCACTAATGTTTTTGGATGAATTATCAAATTTGCTGACACTAGGACTGAACTTTTTAAATTCGGATACGCAAAGCTGATATCTTGAAGTGTCACTGAACCATCAATATGAACATCCTCTACGGATGTTCTTTTCTTTATTTTAGTCAGAACCTGCCGTGCATCCGATACATAATAGCTGATAATATCGCTCCAATGATTTAACACTGTCTGTAAGGGAGGCAAAAGACATGCCATCATCAATAAAACTAAAATAACCTGATCGAGCGCTAAATGAGCTTGAGCATACGCTCTGCCCAAGAACATTATGACTGAAATCAAGAAAATTGTTTGCCAAATCAAATACGCATCTTGGATTGTTAATCCTAATAACGTTGAACTATTAACATTGAATCCCTTATTATAGCAATGCCCTTCATATCGACGAAGGATAAGATTTTCCATACCCAATAACTTAATTGTTTGGTAATTCCGCAGACACTCCCGCTGAATCGTATCTATTTGTTTAGCTTGTTCCTGATGATCTTGAAAAACATGACGCATCTTGCTCCCTTGGTACAGCATCAGAACAACCAAGACCAACATCATAATACTCATCACAGAAGCTAATTCTGTTGAAATGAGTGCTACAAAAATTGTAATAACCGGAATTCTGATCAGATCGATTAAAAGGGAACGAGCAAACATGCGCTGACTATCAGACAGGGTGCCTGCATAAATGCTATCCTTAATAGGAAAATCCCGTGGTTTTAAAAAGGAAGCATATGCCCTTTGTAAGAAGTTTCTTCGCTCAACCCAATTTATAATTTTCTGTCGCGACCTGTACAAAAATGCGTTTAATATCACAACACCACAAAAAAGCCCAACCAATACGATCGCTTCCGATAAAACAAATAGGTCCAACCCATTTGCCAAAATATGAATGACAACTAACAGACCAAGGCCAAGAGTAAAATTATAGGCAATCGTTGCAACAATCAAATCGGATCGCCACCATGTCAATTTTTGGGCAGAATCGAGTTCTTGCATCAGTACAAAACCACAGGATATTTCTTTATTACAGAATATCCTGAGTTTCCTCTGGGGTCAAAGTTCTTGTGATAATCTTAAGAATTAGTCAGAACTTGTCTAATCCGTTGCAAACCCCAGTCTAGTTCTTCGCGAGTAATAACAAGGGGGGGAGCTAACCTAACAACGGTTTCATGAGTCTCCTTGGACAAAACACCAAGCTTTGCCAAACTTTCACAAACTTGTCGCGCAGAAGTGACTGTTGGGTCAATATCAAGACCGATCCACAGGCCAATTCCCCGAACATCCTTGACCATTTTACTATCAATGGCTCTAAGTTCTTTCATTAAATAGGCACCCATTTCCACACTACGCTCACACATATGATCACTTTCAAGGAGTTCAAGTGCCTTAAGAGCAATAGCTGCGCCCAAAGGATTACCACCAAAAGTTGAACCATGACTCCCCGGGTCAAAAACACTCATCAAATGTCTTTTGCCTGCAACACCTGATACCGGGAATAACCCACCGCCCAAAGCCTTACCCAAAATAACCGCATCCGGACTAACATTTTCATGCTCACACGCTAAAACTTTACCCGTTCTGCCCAAACCACTTTGAACTTCGTCAACAACAAGCATAACGTTATTTTTACGGCAAATATCATGAACTTGACTCAACCAACCTTTTGGCGGAACAATAATCCCAGCCTCCCCTTGAATGGGTTCGGTAATAACGGCACAGGTATTGGGCGTGATCGCTTTTTCAATAGCCTCGGCATCCCCAAATGGCACAGCCTTGAACCCTGGCAAGAAAGGCCCGAACCCTGACTTGTAATCAGCCTCAGATGAAAAACTGATAATGCCGATGGTGCGCCCATGGAAATTTTGTGAGGTAACAATAATCTCAGCTTGGTTTTCAGGAATTCCTTTGACTCGGTACCCCCAACGACGAACAGCCTTGATTGCGGTTTCAACAGCTTCAGCCCCGGTATTCATCGGCAACATCATGTCCATACCCGTCATTTGACAGACTTTTTCCAAAAAACGAGGCATGACATCATTATGATAAGCACGTGAGCACATAGCAAGCTTATTGACTTGCTCAATCATCGCTGCAACAATACGTGGATTTGAATGGCCATGACTCACCGCAGAATAAGCCGACATCATATCCAGATATTTTCTCCCCTCAACATCCCAAAGCCAAACCCCTTCACCACGATTGAGGACAACAGGGATTGGTTTATAATTATGGGCTCCCCAACGATCTTCTATATCCATATAATTTTTTGTTGTCATAGGCTGTGAGTTTTTTGTGGTTGCGAGGTTATCCATTGTTGAGCTCCTTCTAAAGTCGAGACAAGTTTCCAGATAAGTTTCAGGGTTTTGTTATCCTGATCAAGAGCTGGGTTATATTCAACAAGCTCAAAAGCAACAAGCTTGTCGTGATTAAGAATATTAACCATGGATTTCAAAACGCTTTCCTCATCAAACCCATTTGGTTCAGGGGTTCCAGTACCCGGGACAAGAGAAGCATCAAATCCATCAATATCAAAAGAAATACCAAAAGGTTTATTATTCGCAGTGGCAATTGCTAATGCTTCATTGAAACAAGCTTCAAACCCACGTACGCTGACTTCATCGCTATACATAACGCGAACTTTGAGTCTTTTTAGAAGGTCATGTTCGCCGTCCTCAAAACTCCGAGCACCAATAATGACAAGATTTTCAGGTTTTAATTTAGGAAGCTCAGATCCCAAAGTGACTAATTCAGAGTCACCATACCCCATAAGTGCCGCTAAGGGCATACCATGTCTGGCCTGCGATGGCGATGTTTGAGGCGTATGAGCATCTAAATGCGCATCAAGCCAAATCAATCCGAAGTCTTGATTAATATGAGTTTTAACAGCAGACCAGGTCCCAACGGCAATGGAATGATCCCCCCCTAAAACAAAAGGAAAAGATTGATTTTTAAGTGTCCGACTAACATAGTCATAAGTTTGCTGAATAGTATCAAGTACATTTTCAAATCGAGTTTTGCTATTCGGGTAGCTAAACGATAATTTAGGGGTTGGTATCCCCATCGGATGGGCTTGAATTTGATAGGATTTCTGAAAGAAAGTTTCATCAAATCTTTTGTGAGTACGCAGCAGCGGATTCACACTATGGCACAAGCACAGCGCCCCTGCTCCGGTTCCCATGTTTGATGCGCCCCAGCCACTTGATACACTAATGAGGGTACGATGGCGTGACATTTTAGCCCCTCCACAAATTTCTCATAATTCAAGTCTAGGGGATGGACTAGTGAAAGTCTAGGACATGTCAGGAAAGTTAACGATTGTCTTTTGAAAAGGATAGACTAAGGTGTAAATTAGATGCCTTGATAAAGCCAAAAGTTGAGCAAACACCCCATGAGAGAAGCAAAGCAAAGATATTGCGTGGTGCATTGGGGTAAAAAGAAACAAAACTTGATAGTGCGGTATTAATTGTTTGCGCTAATCCTGTTGACTGAAACCAAAGAGAACTTCCTGCTTTGACACCAACATATGCCAAAAGGGGCGTGGCAACACCAACAAAAATAAAGGGAACAGATTTGGATAACAAAGAATATTGTTCTGTTGGTTGTTGCGTATTTTCAAGGGGCTGCGTGTATTGGGAGGTTCTGTGCTCATATTGCGGCTGGCCGTCCCAATCTTGGGCAACACCAGAAATAATAATAAGTATAAATGATAGTAATACTTTCATGCTTAACCTCCTTTTTTCTTTTGCTTGTAGCATAAGTGAGTATTAAACATCCACAAATAATTTTAGAAAAATACAAAATAGGCAAGACCGCCAAATAATAAGCCCTTTAAGACAAAGTGTAGTCGCGGATAATTCCGTTTTAGACCGCGTGTCGATGTATGAATCATAAAGATATATTTGAATGTGCGATTGAGGAGTCCAATCGGGTCTGTTTCAACATTTTGAGCCGCCGCTGCCGTCATACAGTAGCGACCAAAAAATTTGTTTATCGAATCAGCAACTTGATTTTTCATAGGACGCGCCACATCGCAAAAGAAAATTAAGCGATCAACATCTGTATTGTTTTCTGCCTGATGCAAATAGGTTTCATCAAACATGACATCTTCACCATCCCGCCAAGAATAACGTTCTCCGTCGACGTCAATAAAACAACGATCATCATTCGGTGTAATGAGTCCCAAATGATATCGCAAAGATCCCGCATACGGATCGCGATGAAGCCCCAGTTTACTGCCCGCAGGAAGATACGTAAACATAGCAGCATTAATAGAGGGCACCTGAGCAATTAAAGCCAATGTTTTCGGACAGGTTTGTTCAGCAGATGGTAAGTTCCCGGCATACCATTTTAGATAATATCGTTTCCATCCTCGCTTGAAAAACGAGTTGAAACCAATATCATCCCGTTTTGTAGAGGCTTTAATACCGCCCTCTGAGAGCAAATTTTGCGCTTCCTCTTTTATGATATGCCAGTTTTCTTTGAAGAGATCCAGTTGGGGAAAATCCCGTCTATTAAGATAGGGCGTACTGGGTGATTTTGAAAAAAGGTAAACCAAAACATTAATAGGAGCCATAAAGGTCGAATGGTCCGTTAGTTGGCGAATTGGTTTATATCTGACTCTTCCCCGAAAATGAACAAACAATCCAGAAAGTAGAAATAGGATAAAACTAACAAATTTCACAGGAGATGTGATCGCAAACATAATAGGCCCTTATATTATAATTATTTTAGAATAAGGAGCGTCTAATTAATTCTCAAGAGAAATATGAACCATTCCCATCAAGATATCGGGCACTTTCTTCAGAACAGATGGGGAAAAACCAGGATAATCCGGAATTTTAATCCCGAATTTGGGTGAAGGCGACTTAGGAACAGGATTCCCCTCTACTGTGACTTTAAATGCCTCATTGTCATAGGATGTATCATAATCGTTAGGGGATTGAGACGATATATCCAAAAGGACACCCAACAAAATCTGAGGCAGTCGTTGGGGGTATTTACCGCTTTTATCAGGTATACCAAGAGATTTTATACGAACCATACTACCGTCTTGATGAACATAGATCTGCATCATAACAAGATTTTTAGCATTTTTATCTTTTGTTTTGTCCCCGGTAACTGTCCAATAACGTTTTTTTCCGGCTGTTAACGGGACCTCAGTCCAAACAAAACCAAGGTCTAATAATTGCTTGTGAAGTCGGTCTTTAGTTGTATGAACATCAATCTTTTTTAAGGCTTGTCCCCGTTTACCCGTATTGAATTCATCAATTGCTTGCTTGAGTTTTGGATTTGCCTCTAAATACATGGAATCCCAAAGACTGAGCGGAGCATTAACCGGTAAAAACGATGATTTATATACAGCAATAGTCAATAACGTGTGCTCTCGGGATCTTTCCTTTTCATTCAAGTGATCGGGCACAAATGGAGGTTGGAATGAGGGCTCTGGGCTAGCCAGACAAAGGCTTAAGCATAGTGCTGTTAAAAGCATAAAAGCTCCTTTAGCTTTGTTGCTGTATCCTGAGTGACAGTCAGGGGGATTACGTCACCAGATATTATGTTTCCTGTCCACCATTCAGCGCGACCGGAATTTATAACACTTGTGTGAAAATGGTCAAATTTAGGATAGGTGCCATCCAATTTATAAAGATAAACTTGAGCCGAGGTAGCACAAGCTTCAGAGATCATACTAATGCTGTCGCAGGTAACTAATAGGACATTCGCTAATCCAAGCAATCCAAAATAAGGATTATTCCCCTTTCCATCCCAAATATAAATCGAATCAGGAAGTTGTTTTAATTTTTCTGCAATGGTTAAGGGCGTACGACGAGACAAAGTAATTAATATTCGCCAGCCTTGATTCAGCAATTGGTTGAGGTCATGGCTTAAACGTTCAGCAAAATCATCTGGCATTGAGTAATTTTTATTGGGACCACCAATGATAACAGATAAGACAGGTCTGTGATCGGGATTTAAATAAGCAAAGTGTTGGGCTGCTATTTTTAATTTTTCATCGGTGATGCGATGAGTTGCCCCCAATGTTGTAATCACGTTTGCCCCTATATAATTATCATGTTCTGGGCAAATAACCGCATCGAAATGTTCCGATGAAATTTTTGGATTCTGAAAATAGACAATTTTAGTCGAAGGGGATTTTTGCTTAATCAATAAAGCCGGTAGAGTAGCTCGGCGCCCTGAGGCAAAAACAATGTCTGGATACGGAGCATTCAAAGAATCGCTGGTTGATGATAGACAAAAATTCAATCCACAGCGAAAATAAGGTGCTAGGGACTCCCATGGTTGGCGCAGCTTGATCTTTCTGAGAGTCACCTCAAAGCCAAGAGACTCAGCAAGTCCCCAAGCTTGATTGATCATGCCAGCGCTTCCATCGGAAATCACCCAGCAGGTTGTCATTAAGCATCCTTCTTTCTGTCTGCTTTTTTGCGTTCATGCGGACACAAAATAGCTTTGCGAATACGAATATTCTTTGGTGTAACTTCAACACGTTCGTCATCTTGAATGTACGAAATCGCTTGTTCCAAGGTCATGATTTTTGGTGGTGTTAGACGAATTGCATCATCTTTACCTGAAGCACGGAAGTTGGTTAGCTGTTTTGCTTTGAGCGGGTTAACTTCCAAGTCGTTATCTCGGCTGTTTTCACCAATGATCATACCTTCGTAAACTTGGGCACCTGGTCCAACAAACAAAATTCCGCGTTCTTCAAGTGTATTCAATGAGTAAGAAACCGCTTCACCATTGCCCATGGAAATCAACACACCGGTGTGACGACCATCAATAGGACCGCGATATGGGCCATAGCTGTGGAACACACGGCTCATGATCCCCGTTCCGCGTGTATCGGTTAGGAATTGACCGTGATATCCGATCAAACCACGAGATGGTGCATGGAATGTAATACGGACTTTTCCACCACCGGACGGACGCATATCCGTCATTTCAGATTTACGTTGGTTCATGGCATCAACAACTGTACCACTGTATTCTTCGTCAACGTCAATCTGAACTTCTTCGATTGGCTCCAGACGTTCGCCTGTTACCTCGTCATTGCGGTACAGAACGCGGGGACGGCTGATAGAAAGCTCAAATCCTTCACGGCGCATGGTTTCAATTAAAACACCCAATTGTAACTCACCACGACCGGCAACTTCAAAGGCATCTTTTTCTTCTGTTTCTGTGATACGGATGGCAACGTTTCCTTCGGCTTCTTTCATCAAACGATCGCGAATAACACGAGAGGTTAGTTTTGCTCCTTCACGACCTGCAAGGGGCGAGTCATTAACAGAAAACGTCATGGCCAAGGTTGGCGGATCAATTGGTTGGGCTTCGATTGGTGTGTTAACTTCCGGCACAGCAACGGTGTCAGCTACGGTTGCTTTTTCAAGACCGGCAATCGCAATAATATCCCCTGCTTCGGCTTCCTCGATTGGAAGACGTTCTAATCCACGGAAAGACAAGAGTTTTGTAATACGGCCGGTTTCAACCACATCGCCATCACGGTTTAAAACGCGGACGGCTGTGTTCAGTTTGACGCGACCAGTTTTAACGCGGCCTGTCAAAACACGACCCAAAAAGTTATCATATTCACGGGTTGTTACAAGCATTGAAAACGGAGCTTCTTTATCACCAGCAGCTTCTGGAACATGATCCAGAATCAAATCAAACAACGGTCCGATATCTTTACGTTCGTCATTCAGTTCCTTAACAGCCCATCCGCTACGGCCAGAGGCATACATGATCGGGAAGTCTAGTTGTTTTTCATCCGCCTCAAGCGCGAGGAAAAGTTCGAATACTTCATCAAGAACTTCATCAGCACGAGCATCTTGACGGTCGATTTTGTTAATCAAAACAATAGGACGAAGCCCCAGTTTAAGAGCCTTTGTTAGGACGAATTTTGTCTGAGGCATGGGACCTTCGGCAGCGTCAACAAGAACAACGACCCCGTCAACCATACTTAAAATCCGTTCAACTTCACCACCAAAATCCGCGTGCCCCGGTGTGTCCACGATGTTAATACGGTTCCCTTTCCATTCAAGGGACGTACACTTGGCAAGGATGGTAATTCCACGTTCTTTTTCAAGATCATTCGAGTCCATAACTCGTTCAGCAACTTGCTGATTCTGGCGGAAAGTACCGCTTTGTTTAAGCATACTGTCAACCAGTGTGGTTTTACCATGGTCAACGTGGGCGATAATAGCAATATTGCGAATCGATGTCATAAGATACTCTAATTAATTGTTTATATAAAAAATATACATTGAGTATATAGAGATTGTGAAAAAACTCAACAAGTTAAAGTTTTTGCTTTTTGGATTATTTCTAGAAATACAAATAAAGAATTCTCCCCAAAAATAGGGGAGAATACCATTTTACTCTTCGACGTCAAGGTCAGCTTCGGTGACTTTACCCTCTTTGACTTGCTTAACAAGAAGTTGCACAAGATTAAATGGGGGAAGTTCACGACCAATACCATCTTGATCCCAGTTTAAACCAATACTGCAATATCCTTCTTCAACTTCTGGAAGAAATTCTTCAATCAAGTAGGATACGGGCATTTCCTCAAGAGTTGCGTAATCTTCAGCCCATGTGACGGCATTTTCCTTATAGCTTTCTGTCCATAGGGGAATAGTGTCCATTGGCTCATCATCATCGCGGGTGAATTCAAGAGATTCCGTTTGAACACACATCTTGTCTTGAACAAGGACGTAAACTTTTTCAGTAGCAGCAGCTTCCTGAATAAATTTCAAGGCACGGCCATTAAATTCTTTTTCTAAATCTTGATCCGTCATAATTATTTCCTATGCTAAAAATTTGCTTAGTCAAGGATGCGCTTATTCTTAAAATTAAACAAGGGGTTTTTATATAGGTAAACCGCAAAAGACAACCCTTTGATTTCATTTATCAGCTTTGATAGAAAAATCTTGACTTTATAAAGAGGTAAGGATATATCTAAAGGTAATTATAATTACGAAGGTTTTCGAAAATGAAAATTGCTAATTCAATTAAGACTCTAAAAGAGCGTCACAAAGGTTGTAAAGTTGTTCGTCGTCGTGGTCGCACATACGTCATCAACAAACAAAACCCACGCTTCAAAGCTCGTCAGGGCTAATTAAAGCTAAATCAAAAAAAGTGGTCTGAGTACCGCTTTTTTTATGTCGATATTATAACAATAGTTAAAAAATCACATCCCTTTCTGATCATAAAAATCCATTATAATAAAAAATAAATAATAAAATTTTATTTTTACTTTTTATTAATACACTTTTCCTACAATTGAACTATATAGTTATGTGCAGGGTGTGTTCTTGCATACTGTTAGGAGGTAGTTATGGATAAAATTGTTAATTTTCTAAAGCAAGAAAATGGCGCGTCTTTGGCTGAATATGGTATTTTGGTTGCATTAATTGCAGCGGTTGCCATTGGCGCCGTAACAACATTGGGTGGCAACATTGCCGGTGTCTTTGAAAATATTGCTGGTTTGATCACAACTGGCGGTGGTAGTGGTGGCTAACCTTTAATACTTGTGCAATTCAATGTTAAAGACCAATTACCGAAAGGATGATGGCTCCACTATTGTTGAATTTGCAATAGTGGCACCATTATTCATTCTTGTTCTGTTTGCAACATTCCAGATTGGCCTAGTCCTTCTGATCCAGAATGCGCTAGATTCCGCAGCCAGAGAAGCATCGCGAGTCGGCATCACGGGCGCAGCCGATACCGGCATGACACGAGAACAAGCAATTCGCGCAAAAGCTCAAGAAGTTGTACGACGATACTCAGGCGGGTTTTTAAACCCGGCTAAACTCAACATTTCCGTTAAAGCTTATCCGAGTTTAGATGGAATCGGTTCGCCAGAACCCTTTACAGATACCAATAATAACGGCATTCGCGATCCAAGCGAACCTTTTACAGATGTTAACGGCAATGGTGTGTGGGATGCTGATCAAGGTATTTCAGGATCTTTTGGTTTATCAGGACAAGTTGTTGAGTATGATATCAGTTATCAATGGGACACTATTTTCCCTATCTTTGGTACACAGTCAAAATTAACGTTACACGGTATTACCCCTGTTATGAATGAGGATTTTTGAGATGAAAATTCATTCATTTAACAAAAAATTTCATAACGACGATGGCGCAGCAATCGTCGAAACCGCTTTCGTCCTTCCTATTTTAATCATGCTTGTTGCCCTTATTTTTGAGATGGGGATGTACATATTACTGCATTCAAAATTAACACGCATGGCAGGTGTGATAACAGACGCCATTACGCGACAAAATCTAACACAATCTGCCTTAATTGGACTAATGAACACAGCAGATAATATTACAAATCCTTTTAATTTTTCTCTCAACGGTAAAATGGTTGTTTCCCAAGTTCACAATAAGAAACAAAGCACAAAAGCAAGCGACATGGTTATCGGATGGCAACAAAGCAAAAATAGCGGCGTTAGCCTCATCGGATCCGTTGGTACATCGCCCCAAAATTTGCCGGGAGATATTACGGTTATTCAAGATCAAAGTATTGTTGTAACTGAAGTATTTTACCAATACTCGCCCTTAATTTTTAAAAATTACCTCCCTATCAAATCAATCTATAAAACAGCTGTTTTTGTCCCAAGATCAGGAGATATGAATGATTTACTGGCTGGATAAACATCTAAGACTAAAAAAAGAATCGGCAGCTGTTATGCCGTTGTTCGCCATATGTCTATTACCTATTCTTGTCCTTGCGGCCATGGTCGTCGATCTGACTCGAATTTCATTGATTAACACAGAACTTGCTTATGCCTGTGATGCCGCATCCATTGCAGCCGTTCGTTACAACGCAGCAGATGCAACAACCAATGCCACTAAAGTTTTTTATGCGAACTATAAAAATGGATTAAACGGTGTTAGTGTTACCCCAACTGTTACACTAGCATCAGATAATTCCTATGTGGATGTTTCCGCCCAAGGCCCTGCCCCTCTATTTTTCTCGGAATTGCTTGGCAAAAACACGCTTAAAGTTCAATGTTTCTCGCGCGTTCGCCGGGAATTAGTCAGCAGTCAAATCGCATTAGTCTTAGATGTCACGGGGTCCATGGCACAAAACGGTAAAATTGATGGTCTCCGCAATGCGGCAACACAACTTGTGAATACAATTTTTGAGGGAAACGCAACGCTATCAAACATCGCTTTGTCTATTGTCCCTTATATCGCTGCTGTTAACATTGGTTCTCAACACACAAGTTGGTTATCCAACCCAAGTAAACTAAGCGCTTTCCCCTCAAACGATAAGTGGGAAGGATGTGTTGGAGCCGTAGATACAGGGACAACCATGGATACGGATACCCCGCCCAGCTCGACAAGAAAATGGCCGGTCTATTTTGCTGAATCCACACGCAATGCAAGCTATGGGACGCCTCGAGATAATGACTGGGGAACGTATTCAAACGGTACTCTTCGTGTTTACCAAGCAGTACCCGGTATTAATGTTGGGCCGAATCGATCCTGTCCGTCATCTTTAGTTCCCTTGACGAATGTCAAACAAACTCTCATCAACAAAATTAATACATTTACTCTTGATAATATTCGATACGGCGCCGGAACATTTGGTAACTTAGGCCTTGTTTGGGGATGGAATACGATATCACCACGATGGACAGGTTTATGGGATGGTCCTATACAGCCAACCAACAATAATACAAATACGTTAAAATCAATCGTTATTGTAACAGACGGCGAAAACAACTGGACAGATCAACCCGGATATAATCCTTTGGGCGACCCGATTGCCTATGCCATGGAGGCGTCAACGGTTAGCTTGTTTAATCGTACACGCGTGAATACACTGGGGGTAACTTCTGTAAATGCTGTCGACTCATTAATTGATACTCGTGTATCAAATTTATGTACACGCATAAAACAATCAGGAATTCAGATTTTTACAGTGACTTTTCAGGTATCTAGCAATAACGCTAAAACACTTTATCGAAATTGTGCGACAAAACCTGAATGGGCCTATCAAGCAGATACATCTCAAGAATTATATGATCATTTCTCAACCATCGCCAATCAACTGAAAAAAATTGCCATTATCAAATAGTCGGTATTTGACGTTAAGAGAATTAAAGGTATAGTTAGATATAGTTCCGATGAAGGTCTTCCTATGCTCCGTCACAGAAAAGCAAAAATTGTTGCAACATTAGGTCCGTCTAGTCAAACATATGATCAGATTCTTGCACTCCATGAAACGGGTGTCGACGTCTTCCGACTAAACTTCTCCCATGGTAGCCATGAACAACATCGAAATACGTATGATATTATTCGCTCGATCGAAGAAAAAATTCAAAGCCCTATTGCCATATTGGCAGATCTTCAAGGCCCGAAACTCAGGATTGGGCAATTCAAAGATGGCAGTATTGACTTAAAGCAAGGCGAACTTTTTATTCTCGACACAAATACTGATTTTGGTAATCATATCCGGGTTAATCTGCCCCATCCCGAGCTTTATGAGGCAGCACAACCCGGAACAGAATTATTGCTCGATGATGGCAAAATTCGATTAAAGGTTGAATCTACATCGGAACATCAAATCATCACTAAAGTTATTATTGGCGGGAAACTCTCTAACCGCAAAGGTGTCAATATACCAGGAGTGACAATCCCTATTTCAGCAATTACTGAAAAAGATCGGAAAGATTTAAAGTTTGCCCTTGAACTGGGTGTTGATTGGGTGGCAATTTCTTTCGTACAACGCCCAGAAGATGTTTTGGAAGCACGTGAACTGATTAACAATCAAGCAAAACTAATCAGTAAAATTGAGAAACCCAAAGCAATGGAACATTTAATAGAAATTATTGGTTTATCTGACGCTGTTATGGTAGCACGTGGTGATCTGGGTGTTGAGATGGCCCCAGAAGAAGTCCCAACTGCCCAAAAAACCATCATTCGCGAATGTCGCGAAGCCGGTAAACCCGTTATCGTTGCAACACAAATGCTTGATTCTATGATCCAGAACCCGTCTCCAACTCGCGCTGAAGCCTCTGACGTGGCAACAGCAATCTATGATGGTGTTGACGCCGTTATGTTATCTGCTGAGTCAGCAAGCGGTCATTTTCCTCAAGAATCTGTTTCCATGATGAATCGCATCATTAAACAAGTCGAGCACGATCCCTTTTATCTCAATATGGTGCAAATTTATAAACCATCAGTTCGTGCCAATACTTACGATGCAATGACATCTGCTGCGCGTCAAGTCGCCCAGACGATCCCCATCAAAGCGATTGTTACATTTACTGAAACAGGAAATTCAACATTGCGTGAAACGCGTGAGCGACCAAAATCACCTGTTGTTGCCTTAACCCCAAATCGAAGAATAGCTCGGATGATGAGCTTATATTGGGGAACCCTTCCCATCATGTGTGACCCCATCGCAAGTCTAGCTGAAATGGTCAAAAAAGCGAGCGATAAACTTGTGCTTAATAAAGTTGTTGAAAAAGGTGATCGTGTTATTATCCTTGCAGGGGTTCCTTTTGGCCAACGCAGCGGGACAAATATCATGCGTATCCTTGAAATTGATTCAGATTATAAAGATCGATAAGGCAATTAACTTAAGCTGCATTTACATCTGTTTGGAGTATGCTCGATACAGATTGTAAACATAAATCAAAGTTATAGATATCTCGATCTGTTGTATAGAAAGATGTCACAAATCGATACACATTCTCAGTAGGATGCCACTTGTAAAACTTGCATCCCTGATTACGCAGCTGTGTTTCGACGTCAGAAGATATCGTAAAAAATATTTCGTTTGCATCAACTGGATACAGAATTTTGACATGATTCTTTGTCAAGATATGAGCAAGTTTTTGAGCCATCGTATTCGCCTGAGAAGCATTTTTGAGCCATAAATCATCTTTTAAGTATTCAAGGATTTGACACGAGAAAAAACGAGCTTTGGATAAAGTTTGCCCAGCTCTTTTATGAAGATATTCAAAATTCTCTGCCATTTTCGGGTTAAAAATAACAACAGCTTCAGCACAAACTGTTCCATTTTTAGTTGCCCCAAAACTAAGAATATCAATCCCTTGCTTCCATGTTAATTCAGCAGGTGAACAGTTTAAACTCACAAGACTATTGGCGAACCGGGCACCATCCATATGAACAGGTAAATTATAATGACGCGCAACTTGAGAAATAGCGCTGAGTTCATCAATTGTATAAACTGTACCTGACTCGGTGGATTGAGTAACGCTTATGCAACCTGGCTTTGGCGCTAAAGCCTTCTTACCAATGGCTTCACTGATTTTACTTTCCAAGAAAAGAGGATCTATTTTACCATTCTTTCCATCACAAAGAACAAGTTTAGCACCACTGGTAAAGAACTCAGGTGCATTCCCTTCATCAGTTGCTATATGGGCTTCTTTATGGCAGTAAATAGCTTCATAGGGTCTCACCATGGATGAAAGAGCTAAACAGTTAGAAGCGGTTCCTGTATTTGTTAAAAAGACGGACACTTCTTTTTCAAAAACATCTGACAATCTTTTTTGCAATTCATGACTATAGCTATCAACGCCATAAGCAGGCTCGTAACCTTGATTAGCTATCAAGATCGCTTCTAAAATTTTAGGATGCGCAGGTGCAACATTATCACTGGTAAAATTCATTTTATGTGCCTTCAGTTTTATTTTTATTTCTTAAACTGTTGAAGGTTTTAGATTAATATTGACTCCATAAATAAGTAAAGGAAAAAAGCAACCTCGTGTTTAGGTTGCTTTTGACTTTCTATATTAATCACTTGCCTTCAGTTTTTTCTCGAGCCAATGAATATCATAGTCTCCGGAAATTATATCCGTCTGTTTGGCTAATTTTTGATGAAGCGGGATAATTGTATCAATCCCATCAATAACATACTCACGCAAAGCACTTTCAACACGACTAATACACTCAGACCGATCATGACCATAGACAACAAGTTTTGCAACTAGACTGTCATAATGAGGGGGAACGCGATAACCTTGATACATATGACTATCAACGCGAACACCCCAACCACCAGGGGCGTGGTAACGGGTAATTTCCCCCGGAGACGGGATAAATGTCTCAGCATTTTCAGCGTTGATTCGACACTCAATGGCGTGGCCATTAATTTTGATATCCTCTTGAGTCAACCCAAGCTGTTGACCTGCTGCAACTTTAATTTGCTCCTTAACCAGATCAACACCTGTAACAAGTTCAGTAATTGGGTGTTCAACTTGAATACGCGTGTTCATTTCCATAAAGAAAAATTCGCCGTTTTCGTACAAAAACTCAAGTGTACCAACACCCCGATATCCCATTTTAGCAATGGCTTTATTGACGACTTGCCCTAATTTTGCACGGATTTCATCATTCAGAGCAGGTGACGGTGCTTCTTCCCAAATCTTTTGGTGACGACGTTGAATCGAACAGTCACGTTCACCAAGGTTTATAGCATTACCATATTGATCAGCAAGAACTTGGACTTCAATGTGACGAGGTTGGCCAAGATAACGCTCCATATAAACTTCGTCATTGCCAAAGTTTGCTTTTGCCTCGGCACGAGCTAATTTAAATGCCTGAGGAACTTCTTCTGCAGAATGAGCAACTTTCATCCCCTTTCCACCACCACCACTGGTTGCTTTAATAAGGACAGGAAATCCTATTTTTAATGCAGTTTCTACAGCATCATTTTCATCATGAATCCCACCATCTGAACCTGGGACAACTGGAACACCAAGATCAATCATTGTTTTCTTAGCGGTAATTTTATCGCCCATCATTTCGATATGCTCGGGTGTCGGGCCAATAAAAACTTTTCCGTGTTCTTCAACCATACGTGCAAATGTAGCATTCTCTGACAAAAACCCAACGCCAGGGTGGATAGCATCCGCGCCTGTTATGTCTGCAGCACTTAAAATAGCTGCCATATTAAGATAGCTATCTTTCGATGGAGCCGGACCTATGCAAACGCTCTCATCGGCAAGACGAACGTGCATCGAATCAGCATCAGCGATTGAATGAATAGCAACGGTTTTTATGCCCATTTCACGGCATGCTCTTAGAATTCTTAGGGCAATTTCACCGCGATTAGCAATCAGAATTTTATCAAAAAATGGCTTTTGCGTCATTGTATTCTTCTTTTTATTCAATAACTAAGAGTGGTTCGCCAAATTCAACTGGCTGACCGTCTTTCACCATAATCGCCGCAATTTTACCGGCTCGTGGTGACTTAATAGGGTTCATAACCTTCATCGCTTCGATAATAAGCAACGTTTGGCCCTGAGATACAGTATCACCGACTGAAACAAAGGAAGCAGCTCCTGGCTCATTAGCCACATAAACTGTACCAACCATTGGTGATTTTAAGGCATTCTCAGACGATTGTTTTGCAGGGGCAGGCTCGGATTTTGTCTGAACAGGGGCATGCGTTGCTACCTGAGGCGCAAGAGCAACTGTCGTATTCATATTTGTATTACGTGCGACACGAATACGATGCCCTTCGTTTTCATATTCAATTTCAGTTAAATCAGTTTCAACAAGGATGTCTGCAAGGGCGCGAATCGCATCCTTTTCAATGGAAAATTTATCGGTCATTTGTTCTGTGCCTTTAGCGTTGTTATCATATGCTCTAAAGCCAAAATATACCCTTTTTGGCCGAATCCTGCAATAACTGCATTTACAACCAGACTGGTTAAGGATTTTTGACGGAAGCTTTCTCGATTATATATATTAGTTATATGGACTTCTATCTTTTGTTTGTCAAGAAGTTCTAATGCATCATGAAGTGCCACAGAAGTATGACTATACCCACCGGCATTAATAATAAGCCCGTCTGCTTTATGGCGAGCATCTTGAACCCAATCGATAAGCTGGCCTTCACTATTTGACTGCAAACAGATTAATTCAACACTTGATGACGCTGCATAATCAGTTAATGTCTGAACAAGTTGATTGTAACTATTATCCCCATATAGATTACCTCTTTGCCCAAGCAAATTAAGGTTTGGCCCATTAATGACCCATATCTTAGGCATGAGCCATCCTGAGTTTACTCATCAAATCGTCAATTTCTTCATAGGAATTAAAATGAATGGTTAATGTTCCGCCACTTCTATTAATTTTAAGCAGACACCGCAGGCCAAGCATCTGTGTTAACTGTGTCTCTAAACCTTGAGTTTGAATCTCATGGTCACTCGGGTCAACTTGCATTCTCTTCTGCTTAGCAAGCTTTTCTGCCTCTCGGACATTCATTCCGCCTGTTAATATTTCCTCAACCATTTCTTCCATGTTGGGCGCTTTAATGAGGGTTCTAGCATGACCGGCAGATATTTTACCTTCATTAATTAATTCTTTGATATTTTCAGGTAAATTCATCAATCGTAACATATTGGCCACATGACTTCGACTCTTACCAATAGACCGTGCGAGTTCTTCTTGGGTATAATTAAATTCAGACATTAACCGTTGATAAGCTTCGGCTTCTTCGATTGGCGTTAGATCATCACGTTGGATATTTTCAATAATCGCAGTCTCAAGAGCTTCTTTATCGTCAAAGTTCTTAATAACAACCGGTACTGTCGCCAAACCAAGAGTTCGTGCTGCACGCCAACGACGCTCACCCGCTATAATTTCATATACTTGTCGTCCATCAAGCTCTATCGGACGGATCACGAGGGGCTGAATTATCCCCTTTGTTTTGACAGAGTCTATGAGCGATGCTAATTGTTCATCATCAAAACGTCGACGGGGTTGATACTTACCCGGTCGAATGAGATGAATGTCCATATCAAGATTGGAAACTGCATCCTCGCTCTGCTCATAGATAGACTCACCTAATAACGCAGAAAGGCCTCTACCAAGACTTGGTTTATTAGGACGCTTTAATTCTGTAACTGTCATGTTCTCTATCCCTCAATAGTATTTCTTTAGCTAATGACATATAGGCCTGTGACCCGGGTGACTTAAAGTCATAAATCAGAACCGGTTTTCCATGTGACGGTGCTTCTGATACTTTCGTATTCCTCGGTATTACTGTCTCAAAAACTTTATCCTTCAAATATTGTCGCACATCAGTTGCCACCATTTGACAAAGCGAGCTCCTCTTGTCGAACATCGTTAAAACAACACCATACAGATCTAAATTTGGGTTTAAGCTCTTTTTTATTTTTTGGATTGACCCCAGAAGATAACTCAAGCCCTCAAGCGCATAATACTCACATTGAAGGGGAATGAGCACACTATCTGCAGCAACCAACGAATTAAGAGATAACAACCCCATAGAAGGAGGACAATCGATAAGAATATAATCAAACATCGTCGCATATGGTGACAAAATATCTTTAAGCCGCCGCTCGCGGTCTTGCATATCAACAAGCTCTACCTCAGCCCCCAGTAAATCTATCGTCGATGGTATTATTGACAACCCCGGTATTGACGTCTTGATCAATGCTTGAGCCAGAGTATATTCTCCGATAATTAGCCCATAGATACTAATAACTCTATTTTGTTTTGATAATCCCAATCCTGTTGAGGCATTCGCCTGCGGGTCCAAATCAATAATCAAAACCCTCTTTCCTGCTGCCGCTAATGCCGTTGCAAGGTTAATGGTTGTTGTTGTCTTACCAACACCACCTTTTTGATTTGCTATTGCTATTGTATGTGCCATATATGATCATAACTTCCGAATGTTATATACTTTTAGTATAACACCGTCATCACTTGTAATGCTATCAATTTTCTCATAATTAAAATCATATTGTTGGCAAGCAACTTTAATCTCTTCATCGACAATTCGCCCCTTAAGAAAAATACCAGTCACTGTTTTTTCTGTTTCACGTGAAACATGCAATGTTTGTTCAAGCAGAGCGGTAAGATCTGAGCAAGCCCTGGACAGAACTACATCATAATCACACTGACGAATATCTTCTATCCTGCAACTCATTGCACAAACATCCACATCAATAATTCTAGCCAATTCCTTTAGAAAAACAATCTTTCTTTGATTTGAATCACACAACGTAATGTTATCGATCCCGGCAATTGATAAAACCATCCCAGGAAATCCGGCCCCGGTTCCCAAATCAATCATCTTGTGATGAACAGGAAGATGTGGAATTAACTGTAACGAATCAAGAATATGTCTAATATAAAATTGGTCAATTGTCCCGATTTGCACAAGCGATGTATTTCGATTCCACGACTCCAGCAAAATTCGGTACTGCTCAAATTTATCCTCTGTTTCACGTGAAACAAAATCAAAGATACGTTCTGGAATAATACTCATAAAAAAACCATTTTTAATAAAATATTTATATTTAAGTGCAATACTTATATTAGATAATACACTAGGGTACTTGCAATGAAAAATTTTCTTTTGCTGCTTGTGGCGACAATACTATCAATATGTTCATCTTATGCGAATACACTACAGCTCCCATGGGGGGGCTATTGGCCAAATATTGGAACAAAGTCAGAGACAACACCCTCAGAAGAACCCAAAACAATGGCAGCCCAAACAAACCAAGCACAACCAATCCCAAGTACAAGCAATACGGCATTAATACCATATCAACAGCAAAAAGCACTAATTGATAGAGATCCATCATCGAGTATCAGCACAAATGCCCAGATTGTTAGAACACAAATAGCCCCCCCAATACAACAACAGAAACCAAGAGAACAAACACCTACATTATCCCGCACCCAAAACCCCACGCCAACAACCCAAAGCACGCCCGCTACCACAACACCACCACCCGCAGCTCAAGTAAGCACTGGCGGAAGTGCAGCATTATCAGGGATAGGCGCTGCTTTTGCAGCAATAGGGGCCATGGGGGCATCCTCTCAACATAATCAAGCAAGTCACCTCAATCCGCATATGGCGCAAGGAAGAACAGCAACAGAACGATTCAATTGTGTCGGAAAACCACCAGCACAATGCCAACAAGAGTGGAATCAGCTCGTGCAAAGAATTGAAAGCATGTCTGGCGTCAGAGTAATACATAAAAGTTATGGATGCGGACCTAACGCAATGACTACATCAGGTATGGTCCCGACCAGATATCAACCACACCCTTATGGAATACAAACAGGAATGGGCTATCAGCAACCACATTACGGGCAATATCCCACCCCTCCATATGGGCAACCAATGGCAGGATATCCACCTAATCAAAGACAACATTCAAAATTAAATAGTGTCGCCCATGGCTTATCAAGTCTTTTACATAGATAAATATTTACTTAAGAATGAGGCTTAGATAATCTAAGAATGATAACTCATTAAATAAGGATATCAATCTATGACTGTTTTTACTAATCACGCTTTTGATAAGCATCAACTATTATGTTTTGCCAATGACCCTGAAACAGGACTGAATGCTATTATTGCTATTCATAATACCAATAGAGGTCCAGCATTAGGGGGATGCCGCTTCTGGAACTATCAAAACGAACAAGAAGCCATCAATGATGTCCTTAGGCTTTCACGGGGCATGACGTATAAATCTGCACTTGCAAATCTAAAACTAGGCGGCGGAAAAGCAGTTATTATCGGCGACCCAAAAGAAATCAAAACACCGCAATTGATGCAAGCTTTTGGACGCTTTGTTGACAAACTCAACGGACTCTATATAACAGCCGAAGATGTAGGCACAAGCCCTACAGACATGGAGAATATTCACACAGAAACAAACCATGTAGTTGGCTTGGAAAATAATAACGGCGGCAGTGGAGACCCCTCAATTTTCACAGCCTACGGTGTCTATATTGGCATAAAAACATCCCATCAAAAAAGAACAGGAAAAACAAGTTTGTCTGGCGCAAAAGTTGCTCTCCAAGGCTTAGGTCACGTCGGTACATATTTACTAAAACACTTACTCGATAATGGGGCAGAAGTTATTGTAGCCGATATCAATAAAGACCACGTTGATGCTATTACAAAACAATATGGTGTAAAATCAGTTGATGCCAATCAGATTCTCTTTGAAGAATGTGATATTCTATCGCCTTGCGCCCTTGGTGGCGTTATTAATGACCAGACTATTAATAAACTAAACTGTAAAGTTATTGCCGGTGCTGCAAACAACCAACTCTTAGACGTCCGTCACGGAGACCTGTTGAAAGAACGGGGCATTCTGTATGCACCTGATTATCTTATTAATGCTGGCGGCCTAATTAACGTCTCATATGAAGGGGCAAATTACGATGCCCTAGCTGTTGAAACTCACGTTAATGGTATACACGATACATTGATGGAAATATATGACCTAGCAGAGGAAAAAAATATATCGTCCAATAGAGCCAGTGACATGGTTGCAGAATCAAGGTTTATGAATAGTAGCAATGAACAAAACCAGCGAATAACAGCATAGTGGGGCAGGGGTGGCAGAAACAGCAATCAATACATTTGCAACACTATTAGTAATTATTAATCCATTTGCTGTTACCAGTATGTTTATTGATAGCACACAGGATCTTGATAATTCTATAAAACGTAGCATTGTTAACAAAGCTGTACTCATCTCAGCCACCCTCCTGACCATCTTTGCCTTCCTTGGCGATTATATCCTAGACAGCTTAGGAATATCAGAAGCAGCCTTTAGAATTGCTGGCGGAATAATTCTTGGCATAGCAGGCCTAGATATGGTCATGGCTAAACCCAATGCAATCCAAACACCAACAGAAGAAGAACATCCAAATAGCCAAAACATCATGGATATCGCTGTGTTTCCTTTATCTATTCCCTTAATGGCAGGCCCCGGTAGCTTAACAACAGTCGTCCTGATGATGCGAGAAGCTCAAGAAATTAATGCGCATCAACAATTGTATGTACTCGGCAGTATGTACACGGCTCTCTTGGTTACATGGTTCATTATGCAATCATCAAACCAGGTCCTTAAACTATTTAAACGATCAGGCATCAATGTATTAACACGCGTCTTTGGTATCATTCTATGCGGTTTAGCCGTTCAAAGTATCTTAGATGGCATTTTAAAGCTTAATTAAGAGGTAATGACTATGGCTCAGAGGATACAAACCATTGACACAGTGAATCAACCCTTATGGGCTCCACACGACAAAGAAACTCATTTACATAATGTCATGAGCCAACTTTCCATGGAAACATATCCGGAAATGTATGATTACTCCATTAGTAACTTAGATCAGTTCTGGTTAACGTGTTGGGACTATTGCCAAATCATTGGCAATAAAGGGGAAAAACCTTACGTGCAAAAACCTGAGGATATCAAAGAAGCAGTCTTTTTCCCAACAGCAACATTAAATTATGCTGAAAACTTAATAGAAAAAGCACCTGATCTGGCGATAATTTCTTGGAATGAAGAACAAATAATCAGACAGATCAGCAAAAAAGAACTTAAATCAAGCGTTGCCAAAATAGCTGCTTTCTTAAAAAATAACGGCGTTAAGAAAGGCGATCGTGTTGCAGGCTATTTGCCTAACATACCAGAATCAATAATGTTTATGCTGGCAACAGCGAGTATCGGAGGCATTTGGTCTTCTTGTTCTCCTGACTTTGGCACACAAGGAGTCATTGATCGCTTTGGTCAAATTGAACCAACAATCCTCATTACAACTGATGGTTACTTTTATGGGGGAAAAAAATTTTCCAATCTGGAAAAACTAACTATTATTAAACAGCACATCCCGTCAATTCATCAAATTATTGTGGTTGATTTTGTTGAACTCGGTGAACACCATAATCACATAACATTCCAAGAAATTTTGGCTCAGCCAGAGAGCGAAATTATTTATGAGCCTCTGGCCTTTAATCACCCTTTATTTATCATGTATTCATCGGGAACAACAGGGGTTCCAAAATGTATTATCCATGGTGCTGGTGGCACATTAATCCAACATCTCAAAGAACATCAATTTCACTGCAACATCAAACCCAATGACCGATTATTTTATTTCACAACATGTGGTTGGATGATGTGGAATTGGCTCGCATCTGGCCTAGCCAGCGGTGCAACGTTAATGTTGTATGATGGTAACCCCGCATATCCAAACCAAGATAGCTTACTATCACAAATTGATTATCTTAACGTCACACATTTTGGAACGTCGGCAAAATTTATTGATAGCCTTATGAAAACTGGATGCCAACCAAACAAGAAGTACACGTTCACGTCACTAAAGATGATCATGTCCACAGGCTCACCTTTAGTCCCCGAAGCATTTGATTATGTATATCAATCAATTAAATCAGACCTATGCTTAGCGTCGATATCCGGCGGAACTGATATACTCTCTTGCTTTGCTTTGGGCAACCCCATCCTTCCCGTCTGGCGTGGAGAATTGCAGAGTAGGGGACTGGGTATGAAAGTTCAAGTCTTTGATGACGAAGGGAACTCTATTGTACAAGAGAAAGGTGAGCTCGTTTGCACGGCACCGTTCCCATCTCGTCCTTTGGGTTTTTGGAATGATCCGGACGGACAAAAATATTATAGTGCTTATTTTAGTACCTATAAAAATATCTGGCACCACGGGGATTTTGTTGAAATAACAGATCATGATGGTCTAATCATCTATGGACGCTCTGATACAGTTTTAAACCCCGGCGGTGTCCGAATTGGTACAGCTGAAATCTATCGCCAAGTCGAACAAATACCCGAGGTTATAGAAAGCATTGTCATCGGACAAGATTGGCAAAGTGATGTCCGGGTAATTCTTTTTGTAAAACTCAGAGATAAAATCAAATTAGATGACAAGTTAGTCATGCAGATTAAGCAGCAAATTAGAAATAATACGACACCACGACACGTCCCTGCAAAAATAATTCAAGTAACAGACATCCCGAGGACAAAAAATGGTAAAATCGTTGAAATTGCTGTTCGTAAGACAATACACAATGAAACAATCAAAAACCTTGAATCCTTAGCCAATCCAGAAGCACTATCTCAGTATAAAGATATCCCTGAACTGCAAACATAAAAAGAGCCCAAATCAGGGCTCTTTTTTATGAATGAATCGATTTATTTAGAGCAACTGGCATACCCCAAAAAACATTTATGGAGTGCCGCAACAAAAATTGCAGCCGCAGCTTGCGCAACAGCAAAAACCCATAATTGTTGCATTGCCCATCCACCTTCAATAAAGGCAGATCCCAAAGATCGCGCCACATTAACAGAAGTATTGCTGACAGGAACACTGACTAAGTGTATTGCAACAAGAACAAGGCCAACAACTAACCCAGATAATCCGGCAGGAAAATCCTGATTCATTGTGGCTGAAACAGCCAGCAAAAGCACGGATGTCATCAGGAACTCAACCAACATAACCGCGTGCATAGAGTATCCGGCCGGTGAATGTTCAGCAAACCCATTCGAGGCAAAGCCCGTAGCAAGAGAGAATTCTGCTTTACCGGTTGCCACCATATAAACCACATAAGCACCGGCAATACCACCAGCCAACTGGACGATAATGTAGAATAGGGCATCCACCAGTTTTGTGTGACCCGTAAAAAACATCATTAATGTAACGGCTGGATTAATATGGCAACCAGATTTCCCGCCAATCATATAAATTAATAACATTAATGTTAAGCCAAAAGCCAAACCGATACCCAAAGCACCAATAGATGATCCTGCTAAAACGGCGCTTCCTACCCCCATCATAACAAGAATTCCTGTCCCTAAAAATTCCGCAAAATAGCGAGACATAGTATTACAATTTTGCATTTCATAACCTCATTAAATAAAGAAACACAGTTTCAGTTTGATTTATATCAAAATAAATATCCAGTTGATTAATCAATCTTAATTTACTGAGGCTAACGGAAATATCAGTTGAAACTCCGTATAATGCCCCAGCTCAGAAGAACATCTTATATCGCCCTGTAAATGGCTCATAACCATTTTACAGAATGCAAGGCCAATTCCTGTTCCATATTTTGTTTGACTGTACAACCTTTCAAAGATATGGGGTAAATGATCTGAGGAAATTCCTAAGCCAGTGTCTCTAAACCGAACAATGCCTTTATTATTTTCAATACCCCAAGAAATAACAATAGATCCCTTACGCGCTGATTTTATAGAGAAAATACTATTTTTTATCAGATTATAGAAGACATGGCGAATTAATATTTCATCCCCCATAAATTTAAAATCCACTGAGGGTAATAAATGGATTTTATTAAGATCACCCCCCATAAAAGGATAGTTATTTAAAGCATCATCAATACAACAATTCATTGAACAAATTGTGTTATTATTTTCTTTTAAATCTTCTTTCAGATTCATTAAAAGGATATCAATAAAAAGACCTGCGTTTCGTCCAGTCCGCTCTAAATCAAATGGTGCCTGTTTTAAAAACGTTAACTGGGATTCTGTCAATTTCCGATCATTATTTTTAAAATACGAATCGATTAACTGGGGGAGATATTTTTTGAGTCCATGGGATGTAATAGACATCGCCATTAATGGACTTCGCATTTCATGCGCCACTGTTCCCGCTAAAAGTTTAAGGGTATTTAATCGGTCATGCCCAATCTTCTCCTTTTTACGGGCAAAGATGCACCCAAGAAGAATCATTGAGATATAGACGTAAATAAAATTAGGTGGGATTTCTTCTAGAAAAAAAATATCAGGGTGTAAAACATTAAACAAAAAAACGCCAATAAGTGCCCCCAGACTGTAAATAATTAACAGTAAAATATAGTCTACAAGCAGAAATAACAAAAATAAACTCAATGATAAATTCAGGAGCCAATCCAAGGATGATTGATTAACCAGTAACGTATAGACGCCAAATATCGGCAAGCAATACAACAGCATAAAAATCCAATATAAATTCAAATATTTTTTTAAAAAAGCAGGCCAATAGGATACAAGAACAAGAGGGATGCAGATCAGCGTTGCAATGGCTCGCGCAACAATGCTTTCTTCAGTTCCCATCAACTGCAAAACAAGATGCCCCAACGGAAAATTAATCAAACCAAAGAGACCAAAAGTTTTATATTGAGCCCCACCAAAAAGCTCAATCCGTCGATCTATAAAACAAAGAAGCTTATTAAACATCACAGCGTTCTTTTTATAAGTAGAAACGAATATTGGTCATTTTTCACTTCATCAATCAAACCAGAAACCACCGATAAACCTGCTACAGTTAATAAGTCCACAATTTCTAAAAAGTCGGGCTTATAAGAGTACATCAGTATAAATTGGTCACCTTGTTGAATATGAATATATTGCTTGTCTAATTCAAATTGCTGATCGCTTAAGGCAACAAAAGAAAGTTCAACGCGATTTTTTAGGGTATTCCAATTATATTGATGTTGAAATTGCTCAGGATCAAATCCCTTAGGATTTAATTCTTTCTGGAGATAAAAAAAGGCATTAAATAAAAGTTGCTGCCCTAAGTCTGTATTATACGCTTTTTCAATTTTTTCCTGATCCCGCGTCATATCCAGCCCAATCAACAAATAGTCATCGGGACGCATAATTGCGGCAATGTTTTTTAAAATAATCTCTGAAATTTCAGGCGCATTATTGGCAAAAATAGACTGCCCAAAACAAACAATAAGTTTAGCCCCTAAAATATCTCCCAAAGGCAATAATCCAGATTCACCTGAAAAATCAGAACAATAACTTTGTGTTGAAATAGAGGGGATTGTTTTCTTGATAAGAGCACAAGCCTGATCTGCATATAATTTTAAGGTATCTATAGCCCAATAAGCAGGATAAACACCAATCTTAATAAATTCTTTTAGCAAGGGAACAGTCTTATAGTTAATGGGACACTCAGATCCCGGCCCTAACTCTAAAACACAACCAACTTTTCCAAGATGGGTGATAATATTCTTGGCGTACTTGCTAATCAAAAAGCTTTCGATATGAAATGGATAATAACTTTCTTGACTTAAAATTGATTCATAAATATCAGGCCGGTACTCGTAAACATATTTCCCGAGATGGCCTTGCTTTTCTCGCCTAAAAAGATCAACAAAATCTTGAACCCTAAGCATTTATTGATTGAATACCTTCATATAATCGCCATTATTTTCTTTAGAAAAAACAAAAATAGATACCCTGTATAGCTAGCCAAACTGACTCCCTCGACAAACAACAGTATAACAACGTCAGAGAGTCAATATAAGCAACAATATTCTAAGGTTGGATGGATCATAGCATTTTTATAAAATTATGCAAGTTTAGAATTAATAAGGGCAATTGTTTCATTAATCCCATATAATTCAATGAATGATCCCATGCGTGGCCCCTCGGATTGCCCCAAAAGAACTTCGTACAAGCATAAGAACCAAGCACGGAGCTCAGAAAAAGCATGACGCTTACCAACCTCATAAACTGCCGTTTGAATCTCTTCGGCTGAAGATTTTTTATTCATTGCCCCAAGCAAAACCAAAAGATCTTGCAAAGCAGAACGCTCTAAGTCTGTTGGCGCACGATAAACCTTATCTGGCAAGACACGGTCATGATAATAAGCAATCGCGTGCTTAATAAGTTTATCCAGCAATGGAAGGGTTTCTGGCGTTGCGTTTGGTTGATAACGCGAAACAAATCCCCAGAGAATAGACGGATCTTCGGCGTTACAAACACTTGCTAAATTCAACAGAATGGAAAAACTTAAACCGCTTTCAGCTTTGGGTGGATTACCCTGATGGATATGCCATACCGGGTTGTCTAGCTGTTGTAATGCGTCTTGAGTCTCAAATTTTGCCAAATGGGTTAGGTAATCATCCATGTGCTTTGGAATGACATCAAAATAGAGACGTTTTGCCTTACGTGGCGCTTGGAACATGTAATAAGCCAAACTAACATCGGGCGCGTATTTCAGCCATTCATCGATTGTTAAACCATTTCCTTTTGACTTGGAGATTTTTTGCCCCAATTCGTCCAAGAATAATTCATAGGTAAAGTTCTCAGGGGGTCGACCACCAATAATGCGACAAATCTGAGTTGATAATTTGACCGAATCAATAAGATCCTTACCAGACATCTCATAGTCCACATCAAAGGCTCTCCAACGCATTCCCCAGTCAGCTTTCCATTGCAACTTACAATGCCCCCCCGTAATCGGGATTTCAATCATCTTTCCTAAATCATCTTGGTAGGTTATTGTTGCAGCCCCTAAATCACGACTGATAATTGGAACCTGCAGAACAGCACCTGTCTTCCGGCAAATCGGCAAGAAGGGGCTATAACTCTGACGACGCTCTTCTCGTAAAGATGGCAGCATCACAGCCATGACTTCATCATAATGGGCTAAGACAAGTTTTAAATACGCATCAAAGCGGCCACTTTTATACCAATCCGAAGAACTTTGAAATTCATACTCAAACCCAAAAGAATCCAAGAATCGACGTAACATTGCATTATTGTGGTGGCCAAAACTTTCATATTGTTCAAAGGGATCCGGAACCTGAGTTAATGGCTTATTTAAGTGTTGACGAAGCATATCTTGGTTTGGAACGTTATCTGGCACTTTACGCAAACCATCCATATCATCAGAAAAACAGAACAACCGTGTTGGAATATCACTCAGTATTTGGAATGCCTTGCGAACCATTGTTGTTCGCATCACTTCCCCAAAGGTTCCAATGTGGGGTAACCCAGAAGGACCATACCCTGTTTCAAAAAGAACATACCCTTTTTCTGGCGTTTTATGACCTATGCGTTCAAGAATTCGTTTAGCCTCTTCAAAAGGCCATGATTTCGCTTGATCAGCAACTGATCTGAGTTCTTCTTGAATTTTTTCAGCCATATTCTGCATCGTTTAACATCCATTATTACAATATAAGTATTTACTCCGTAACGTACTGCTTTTACTTAAAAAAAGCAACCTATTTGCCCGTATAATTTGACAAATAAAACAAGATCAGGATATAACCAATTGATAAGCAGTGGGATATAAGGAAAGATTAGTGTCTGAGTTAATAAGGGCTGACGTGCCCATTTTGTCAGAAAAAATAGTTGAGCGCCGTCAATTCTTAAAAGGTATGGCTTCTTTAGGGCTTCTTGTCACCGCAGCTCCGGCTTTGACTGTATCCGGCTGGGCATCTGGTGTGCCAACACTTGAGAAGAAACTTAGTTTTTATAATACGCATACAGGCGAGTCTTTAAAAAATTGTTTATTTTGGGCAGATGGAGAGCTTAATACTCAAGCCATGGCTGAACTCAAATATCATTTCCGCGATCATCGCACCAATCAAGAGCATGATCTTGATCCAGATCTAATGCACCTGATTCATGCCATTCAAAATAAAATTGATTCAATACAACCCATCCATTTAATTTCAGGATATCGTTCGCCAAAGACAAATGCTCAACTTCGATCTGCGAATTGTGGAGTTGCTAAAAACAGCCAACATTTATGCGGTAAAGCAGCTGACATCATGATCCCGGGGCGTACCATGAAACAAATTCAACAAGCCGCTAAATCCCTGAAAGCAGGAGGCGTTGGTCGATATTCACGGTTTGTGCATGTAGACACCGGACATGTTCGTTACTGGGGACCTGCCTAAGGTCAATAGCCATTGACATTTCTGAGCAATACCGTAAGATGTTCAACAATAACTATCTATGGAGGAAAAAACAGATGACCTTAAAAGGTTCAAAAACTGAACAAAATCTAAAAGATGCGTTTTCTGGTGAATCCCAAGCCAACCGTCGCTATTTATATTTTGCGCAAAAAGCAGACATCGAAGGATATAATGATATCTCTGCTGTATTCCGTTCAACAGCCGAAGGTGAAACAGGACATGCACATGGACACCTTGAATTCCTAGAAGAAGCCGGAGATCCTGCAACAGGATTACCAATTGGCTCAACCAAGGATAATTTGATCGCAGCTATCGCTGGCGAAACCCATGAATATACAGACATGTACCCTGGCATGGCAAAAGTTGCTCGTGACGAAGGTTTTGACGAAATTGCTGAATGGTTTGAAACACTAGCAAAAGCCGAAAAATCCCACGCAGGACGCTTTCAACGAGCTCTTGAAACCTTAAAAGAAGCTGCTTAATAATCCCTCTCCCCTTGTGGGAGAGGTCGCTCAAAGAGCGGTTGAGGGGTATATCACATCACATAGCAACCGCCCAAAAGAATGCCGATCAATAGCACCAAACTTTAGAAAAAAATCAATGCGCGAAGGTAGCCTTGACGCCCCAATCCGTCACAAAATAGATTGGAAAAATCCAGACTTTACTAATCCTGAAAAACTTGATGAAGAAATGCGTCGTGTCTTTGACATTTGTCATGGGTGTCGGCGGTGTTTTAATTTGTGTGACTCATTCCCCAAACTTTTTGATTTAATTGATGAGTCAAAAACAGGTGAACTTGATTCTGTCTCAAGCGATAGTTTTCCCGATGTAGTGGACCAGTGCACCTTATGTGATATGTGTTATTTAACTAAATGTCCTTATGTACCGCCCCATGAATTCAATCTTGATTTTCCGCATTTGATGTTGCGCTATCGCTATGCAAATCAAAAGAATTTTATTCAAAACCAACTAAGCGAAATGGATCGGAACGGAAAGTTAGGGACAACACTCGCCCCGGCTGTTAATTGGTTGACCAAGACGGACAACACAATCAGCCGATCTTTAATAGAAAAAACTGTAAGTATTGATCGGCGAGCCAGTGTCCCAAAATTTTCAAAATCAACGTTGATCTCACAAGCAAAAGCAGGTGAACCTGTTAATAATTCAGCCCCTAGCTTTGGCGAAAGAGTTGTCATTTATGCAACATGTTTTGGGAATTATCATCAACCGGATCTAGGCTTGGCAACACGTTATATCCTAGCAAAAAATGGTGTCGATGTTCAGGTTGCTTATCCAGGATGTTGTGGTATGCCCAAACTTGAACAGGGGAACATCCCTGCCGTGGTTCGCCAAGCAGAAACTATTGCAACCGAACTTTGTCAGTGGGTTGATAAAGGCTATACCGTTATGGCATTAGTGCCATCATGTGCGTTAATGCTGAAGCAAGAATGGCCCTTACTGACAACTCATCCTGATGTGGAAAAGTTAGCAAAACATACTGTCGATATCGCGGAATATATTGTCAGATTAGCAAAAACTAAAGGACTTGCTGACGGGATTCAAGCTTTAGGGGATAAGGTTACAGCCCATATATCCTGTCACTCTCGTGCCCAAAATATGGGACACAAAGCGGTTGAAATGCTTAAACTCATCCCGGACTTAGAGGTTGCAGTCATTGAGCGATGCTCTGGCCATGGTGGTAGCTGGGGGATGATGGTTGATAACTTTGATGTGGCTTTAAAAGTCGGGAAACCCGTTGCTAAAACAGCGCTATCCCACAATAGCAGCCAAGTTCTTTCAGAATGCCCCTTAGCCGGAGAGCATATTTTGCAAGGAATTGAGCGACTATCGCCAGAACACCAGCTAACGACGACACACCCTGTTTTTGTGTTAGCCAAAGCTTACGGATGGAAAAAATGATTACTAAAGACAATATCTTAGATCTTGAAACATTTACTAAGCAACGCCCTGAACGGCGACAAGATATTTTGAACCTGAAAAAAAATCGTCGGCTTGCTTTGGGGCCTGATGTGACGTGCTATTTCGAAAATCGCGACACACTACTGTGGCAAATTCAAGAGATGCTCTATATTGAAAAAGGGGGAGAAGAGCAGATTGATGATGAGCTTGCCGCCTATGCGCCTTTAGAGCCCAAGGGAGATGAATGGGTTGCTACAGTTATGATTGAAATACCAGACCCTGCTGTACGAACCTTAAAACTATCAAAGCTTGGACATTTTGAATTTAATCTTGTCTTAAAATTTGCAGGACATGAAGTTGTTGGAAAACCTGAAGACGATTTAGAGCGAACCACAGCAGATGGAAAAACGTCATCTGTTCATTTCATTCGTTGGCAATTTACACCCAACCAAAAAGAGCTGCTCCACCAAAGGAATCAAGACGTGATTTTAGAGTCTCGTCATCCTGAATATCTGCATAAAACAATTTTATCTGACCCTATTCGTCAGTCTTTGTGCAGCGATTTCTCTTAAGGATAGTGCTGGAGCATATCTACCGAAACAGGAGAGGGAAGGATTTTATTGAGTTTATTTGTTGCTTGCTGACTGGCGTGAACGACTAATCCTTGGGCAATGGACAGTGATAACATGACCAAGATAAAGAATAATCGGGTCCGAACAAATTCACTCATGCTTAATCCTCCTCTATTGTTGACATATTCAGGATCAACCAGATTCAGTTAAATTTGTCTTAATCACACCATTAGTATAATTTTAGTAAAATTTATCTTTTTTTATTTTCCTCATGGTAATTTATGTCTATAGTGACAATGGTTATAGTCATTCAATTTGCGTTTGGAAGTCTGTCCCTGTATCGTTCATGCGATAATTTGCACGTCGTCCCTTATTTACTTCTCCCAAAATCAACTTGAACACCTATACATAGGTATAAAACTTTACTACAAGGATAAAATCTGATGTTTAAAAATATCATTGCCATGCTAGGCTTGACATTGATTCAATCCCTGGCAACAGAGCATATTTCTGTAGAGATTAGCGGACAAGATAAATCTATCAGTCACGCGGGTTATTTCGTTATTACAGCTGACAATCAAGTCATTCTTGGTCATACTACAGCCTCGATGAATACAAAGACGGAAGACCATCAGCCAAATTTAAAACCAGAATTTTCACCACCCTCAGGAAAACTCGAGGAAAAAGACCGTCGCAACACAAATGAGTTAACGCTTGTTGCCGGTGCAACACGCGAATTATCAGAAGAATTTGGTATAATGGCTGCCAATATGATTACAAACGGTACATCAACACACATTGCTCGAGTATTTTTTAACGGCTATTATTTGCAGGTTGTTAAGCTTCAAGAAACAGCAGAAACAGCTGTCAAAAGAGTGAATACAAGCCTTCACGAACTGCATATGACACAATTGCATCAAAAGAATGACAAAAATTCACGGAAATTTGACTCCGTTCAAGCATTTCCTCTTGAGGCGTTTACAAATCGTGACCTTGTTGATTTTGGCCACCATCCCCTTAATCCGGACCAAAATCTTGTTAAGGATTATGAAGCAGTTGTAAAAGTAGCTGTTGCTCAATATATAGAGTCGCGAAAAAAACCTGAATAATTATATTTCAAATATAAAGCCAATTCTTATCTCGAATTGGCTTTAGCGTCTAGTTTTATAGTTCTAGCGATCGTAGGAATGGACTTTTTTAGATTTTGGCGGATGAGACACATCATCATTTTCATGACTCGCTTTTCTCTCAATAGCCGATCCTGCTTTTTTAAGGTCGCGTCCAAATCCTTCGGCAGTTTCACAACCACTTAAAATAATTCCGAGTGCTGGAATAAGGAAAAACATCTTTTTCATCATAATCTCCGTTCAGTAGTTTTCTATTAGAGTTATTCAAATTGAGCTTGGAAACAGAAACAAAGAGCAATGCCTACCATAAGTAGGTGAGCGACATGGTGACGAACTTCCAAGCTCAAATGGAATGGCTATAGTTATAGTGTAGGTCTCATTTATCTTTATAACAAAGTTGAAAATATTTCGTTAATTTTCTCATTAAAAAACGGCCTTTAACGGCCGTCTTTTGAGTCAAATATGATTATCCTTCTCGACGTAAAAATGCCGGGATCTCGAGAATATCGTTATCGTCCTCCTGAGTTTGCTGAGCTGTCGAAATAATCGAAGGCGCAGGTCGTTGTGGCTCTTCCTCTGATTGGGATTTACTACGCGATACACCTGTAAAACGCTCAAACAATGAAATCGATTTCTTTTTCTCAGTATTCTGAGGCTCAACACTAATTGCTGGCTTTGTCGATACTGCCGGTTCAGGCGTTGGTGCCGACTGTATCGAATCAACCTTATCCCGTGTTTGACCAAGATCAGCAACAATATCATTCAACAAATCAACAGTTGATGACTCTTGTAAAGCAGGTTTTGCATCAGCATTCTCTACTGATATGTCTTCAGAACCCCCTGACTCATTAATAGCAGCACTTGGTTCTTGAACAACCGGCTCGGCAGAACTGACTTCTTCAGTGGCATGCTCATCTTGTTGTTCATCGGTTTTTGGGGGTGTAAAGTTTGAAACACCAAAACCAAAATCACGATGAGCAAAACTTGATCCGCCAAAAGATGGCGCTGTGGATTGTTGCGTTTCAACTTTTGGTGTTGTTGCTGTTAAGCCTGCATGCGCCGGTTTAAAATCGCCAATACCCGTTGCAACAACAGAAACGCGCATCGTACCATTAAGTTTTTCATCAAAGGTGGAACCAAAGATAATATTAGCATCAGGATCAACTTCATCGCGGATACGGTTCGCTGCTTCATCAACTTCATACAAGGTCATATCAAAACCACCGGTGATGTTAATCAAGACACCACGAGCACCCTTCATCGAAACGTCATCCAAGAGTGGGTTGGAAATCGCAGCCTCAGAGGCGTCAAGCGCACGGCGTTCGCCTTGGGCTTCGCCCGTACCCATCATCGCTTTACCCATTTCCGCCATAACAGCACGAATATCAGCAAAGTCAAGGTTGATCAAACCAGGCATAATCATCAAATCAGTAACACCGCGAACGCCAGAATACAAAACGTCATCGGCCATCTTAAAAGCATCAGCAAATGTTGTGCGTTCATTAGCAATACGGAATAAATTCTGGTTTGGGATGATAATGAGAGTGTCAACATATTGTTGAAGTTCATCAATCCCGCGTTCGGCTGTACGGGTACGATGAGATCCTTCGAAATGGAATGGCTTAGTTACAACACCAACGGTTAGAATACCCAGTTCACGTGCTGCACGAGCAATGACCGGGGCAGCCCCCGTTCCGGTTCCACCACCCATACCGGCAGTAATAAAGACCATGTTACTTCCGTTGATGAGTTTTGTAATATCATCATGGGACTCTTCGGCTGCCGAACGACCAACATCTGGTTTCGATCCAGCACCCAAACCTTGAGTTACCCCTAACCCAAGCTGGATACGGTTTTCTGCATTCACCAAGGACTGAGCCAAAGCCTGAGCGTCCGTGTTTGCTACAACAAACTCAACCCCTTCAAGCTTTGCTCGAACCATATTATTAACTGCGTTGCCGCCTGCTCCTCCAACACCGACAACTGTGATGCGTGGTCTTAATTCCGTATCCATCGCCATAGAAACCCTCTCCGAATTGCTTTTAGATCATTTAAGTATATCATCGCCTAAAGAAATTTCAATTTCCACAGTTTTATGAAAATCCTTGATAAGTTAAACAAATTTGGCACCTTATCTTAGAAAGAAATAACATAAATCAATTTTTGAGATTAAGCGAATGTTTCTGTTAAAAATGCTGTTATGTATTTCGTTGTCCGGTCGTCCAGATAAGTATTAAAAACTGTCCCAAAGTCAGGATCATCCGCTTCTGGGGTCGTAAAAGCATGATATCCAAGGCCATAGGTGATCATTTGCCAATCAACATCGGCGTTTTGCAATTCGTCTTGCAAATTCAACACATCTTCACGACTAATCATGGGATCTTTTTGACCATGAAGTGTCAAAACCTTAGCTGAATAAGTATTAGGAAGTTTATAATCGGGCTTGCTATACAAACCATGGACACTGATCCCCGCACATAAGCCCAGATTGTTACGTACAGTATCTAAAACACATAATCCGCCAAAGCAATAGCCAATCGCAGCAATTTTTGAGGCATCCACAGCAGGATCGTTTTTGACATGACTCATGATTGCTTGAATTCTGCCTTTCAATAAAGTGCGATCCGTGATAAAGGGCATCATTAAAGCCGAACATTCTTCGCGCGATTCGCCTGTTTTTCCCTCACCATAAAGATCCACGGCGATAGCAATATAACCCATACAAGAAAGCCAATGGGCTTTGTGTTCGGCAAAGTGATCACGTCCCGACCAAGGGGAGAAAATAAGAACAGCAGGACGCTTTTTACCATTTTCCTGAGGCCAACTATAAAATAAGTCAAGACGTTGGTTGTTATGGGTAATTGAACGAATTTCTTGTTTGGTTTTCATGGGGCACCTCCGCTACTATGGTTGCACAAAGATTGTTTTGTTGAAAGTATTTTTGGGGATAGCTTTTTGCCCTATAGTTTCGTATAACTATAACAATACATGTATATTTTTTGTTAAGGATGTTGAGGAATGAGTGGTTCAGTAAATAAAGTAATTTTGGTTGGTCGCTTGGGAAAGGACCCGGAGGTTCGTAACAGCCCCGATGGATCAAAAATTGTAACATTTACCATGGCCACTGGTGAAACATGGAAAGATAAAAATACAGGTGAACGCAAAGAGAAAACAGAATGGCACCGTGTTGTTATTTTTAATGATCGCCTAGGTGATGTCGCAGAGCGTTTCTTGAAAAAAGGATCTTCTGTTTATATCGAAGGTAGCCTTCAAACTCGTAAATGGACAGATCAACAAGGGCAAGAAAAGTACACAACCGAAGTTGTCTTACAACGCTATCGCGGCGAAATGACACTCATGGGTGGGGCAAGTGGAAGCAATAATTCTGACAGTGGTTACGAATTTGATTCCTCTCCGTTGGGGGCTTCATCAAACAATGATCCATTTAGTTTGCCGCCGGCCGGTGGATCTAAAGGGTTTGATGATTTAAATGACGATATTCCATTCTAATTAAGTGCTCAGTTCTTTAATTTCTGCTGATCTTTTTTATTCTAAAGTGAGGGTAACTCATGACTAACGCTGTCCTTTCAACCGACATTAAGCCTGTTGCAATTGAAGATGAAATGAAGCGCTCGTATCTCGATTACGCCATGAGCGTTATCGTATCGCGTGCACTCCCAGATGTCCGAGATGGCCTTAAGCCCGTTCATCGTCGTATTCTGTACGCCATGAAAGAAGCCAACAACGAATACAATCGTCCGTACCGTAAATCAGCGCGTACCGTTGGTGATGTGATGGGTAAATACCATCCCCACGGTAACATGGCAATTTACGATGCAATGGTTCGTATGGCCCAAGACTTTAGCCTTAGAGTTCCGCTCATTGATGGTCAAGGTAACTTTGGTTCCATGGACGGAGACCCCGCAGCGGCAGAACGTTATACGGAAGCACGTCTGAGCCGACCAGCTCATGAACTCTTGGAAGACATTGACCGAGACACTGTTGATTTTCAACCAAACTACGATGACTCGACTGTTGAGCCAAAAGTTTTGCCAGCGAAGTTCCCCAACATTTTGGTGAATGGGGGTAACGGTATTGCTGTTGGTATGGCAACAAACATTCCGCCACACAATTTAGGCGAAGTTATTGATGCCTGCTGTGCGTTGATTGAAAACCCCGAACTTGAAGTCGAAGATCTGTTGCAGATTATTCCGGGTCCTGACTTTCCAACAGGCGGTATTATCGTTGGCCGGACAGGAATCTATGAGGCATTTCGCACAGGACGTGGGTCTATTGTTATGCGCGGAAAAACCCACACAGAAACAGTTCGCGGTGAAAAAGAAGCCATCATCATTGATGAAATTCCATATCAAGTCAACAAAGCCCGTCTTGTGGAAAGAATCGCTGAGATCGTCAAAGAAAAAATTATTGAAGGAATTTCTGACCTACGAGACGAATCAGACCGTGACGGGGTCCGTGTTGTGATTGAACTTAAGCGAGATGCGGTTGCAGACGTGGTCTTAAACCAATTGTATCGCTTTACGCAGTTGCAGACGTCTTTTGGGGTCAACATGCTGGCCTTGAATCATGGTCGCCCCGAACAAATGTCAATCAAACAAATTCTGACAGCCTTTTTAGCTTTCCGCGAAGAAGTTATTTTGCGTCGCACCCGTTTTGAATTGGCTAAAGCTCGTGAAAAAGCTCACTTATTTGTTGGACTTGCCATTGCTGTTGCGAACATTGACCCAATTATTGAATTAATTCGCAAAGCCCCTGATCGTGTGGTTGCCAAAGAACAATTGATGGCGCGGGATTGGCCAGCAGAATCTGTAGCACCACTTTTAGCGATCGTCGATGAAAATGGCTCGTTTGTTGAAGGTCAGACAACCTATCGCCTAACCGATGCCCAAGCTCAAGCTATTTTAGATCTACGCCTCCATCGTTTAACAGGCCTAGAACGTGAAAAGATTGCCAATGATTTGAATGAACTCGCGATGCAAATCAAAGACCTTTTGGATATCCTTGGGGATCGCAATCGTGTTTTGACCATTATGCGTGAAGAAATGGTTGCCGTACGCGACCAATTTAAATCCCCACGCCGAACCAGCATTGAAGAAGGCGATTCTTCTGTTGAGATGGAAGACCTGATTCAACGAGAAGAAATGGTTGTTACAGTCAGCATGGAAGGATACATCAAGCGCGTACCGTTGTGCACTTACCGCGCCCAACGCCGTGGTGGTAAAGGTCGATCTGGCATGACCACAAAAGAAGAAGATATCGTCCAAGATTTGTTCGTTGCCAACACTCATTGTCCGGTGATGTTCTTTACCAACAAGGGAATCGTCTATAACCTTAAGGTCTATCGTTTGCCATTGGGTAGTCCGACCTCTAAGGGACGCCCGATGATTAATATGTTGCCTCTCAGCGATGGCGAGAAAGTATCCACCGTATTGGTATTGCCTGAAGAGGGATCAGACTGGGAAAACACCCATATCATGTTTGCAACATCGCGTGGTCATGTCCGCCGAAACAAACTCTCTGACTTTATGAATATTCGTTCCAACGGTAAAATTGCCATGAAGCTAGATGAAGGTGAAGACCTAATTGCTGTGAAAACATGTACCGAAGCAGATGACGTTATGTTATCAACAGCTCTTGGTAAGTGTATTCGCTTTAACGTTGATGAAGTTCGTGTATTTGCCGGACGCGATTCAACAGGTGTTCGAGGTGTTAAACTTGCCGATAAAGATAGCGTGATTTCTATGACAATTTTGGGTCAAGGAAAGCTATCTCCGGATGAGCGCGATCTATATTTGCGTCAAGCCTCAAAGCTACGTCAAGTCGACGATGAAACCCCTGAGGAAGAAAATACTGTTGAAGGAAGTTTATCTCAAGAACGTTTCGATGAACTTGCAGCGGGCGAGCAATTCATTCTAACTATTACAGAAAACGGTTATGGTAAGCGATCTTCAGCCTATGAATACCGAACCACAGGTCGTGGTGGCGTTGGGGTTGACAGCATTATCGTCAATGCTCGTAATGGTGGAGTTGTTGCCTCTTTCCCTGTGGAAGAGAAAGACCAAATCATGTTGGTGACCGATGCCGGTAAATTGATTCGTTGCCCAATTCATGATGTACGAATTGCCGGACGTCGAACCCAAGGTGTGACAATCTTCCGTATCGCAGATGATGAACGGGTTGTCTCTGTCAGCCACATCCCGGGCGATAAAATCAACGATGATGAGGATGACTCCCTAGAGGATACAGTAGAAACTGTTGAGAATCCAGTTGTTGAAACTGCTGAGGAAAACACCCCAGAGGATGCATAAAAGAAGGCCTTCTTTAACGAAGGCCTATTTCCTAACGTGCGAGCTTTATTTTAATACCAAAAGATTGGTCTTTGACCATAATAAATAAAATAACTATCTGACTAACTAATGTCAGCGGATAATAAAGTGTAATTGATGTCACGACAACTTCGAAGATGCCATTCATAAATGTACCAATTAACGCCCACCAAATTGAAAATTTTATGACCGATAAAGTTGGGGCTTGTACGTTAAATTTTGTCCATTTTGTTACATGCTTGGATGTTATCGCTTTGAAAACTAAAATTGCAGAAACCATCAAACAAAAAGTCATACATCGACTTATGTCCAGAAATGTTTTTGTGCAGTGAATAGCTGATGCCTCATTAGGAGAAATATCAATATTAAACATGTTATTCATAGCTTCATAGTGAGAAGGTTGATTCATTTGTTTGAGGCAAAATATCATTAAGGGGAGAGCAAGGAGTTGTATTTTAATGACTATAATTGAACAAAAGAAATACAGAGATTTGACTTTGTTAAAAGCGTTACGTAATTTTTCAAACATAAAATAATCCATTTTACATGATAAAAACAATTTTTTATCAATATGTTATTATTAAAAATATCCATAAACATATCCATATATATCCATATTTAAAAATACTTATTAATATGATAGTCGATTTGTCTTTACTCTTTTTACCCATTGACCCTGCTTGCGGATCAATTCTAACCTTAAGAGTAAGGGAGAGGATTATGAGTATGATATCCATGCAGACTGACATTCAAAAGCCACAAATATTACTACTGCTCGCACGAAATGGTTTTCTAACAACGTTGTTTACGGCATCCTTACTTGGTGTTGTGACAGCCTTTGGTGCTTATGGATTTCGGGAGCTATTGGGATTTTTTCACAATCTTTTGCTGTTGGGAAAACTCTCATTGAATTTTGATCCTCTTGTCTATGATGATACTAATTTTTGGGGGTGGGGGATTATTTTTGTTCCGGCTGTTTGCGGTTTAGCCGTTGTCTATATCGTCAGAAATTTTGCCCCTGAGGCCAAAGGGCATGGTGTTCCCGAAGTTTTAGATGCTGTCTTTAATAAAAACGGTCATATTCGACCCCGCATCAGTTTTATCAAAGCGTTAGCATCCTCCATTACAATCGGATCAGGTGGATCTGTCGGGCGAGAAGGACCCATTATCCAGATAGGGGGTGCAGTAGGCTCATTTTTTGGTCATAAGCTGAAAATGGAACCCTGGCAGAAAATGACTCTTGTTGCGGCTGGGGCTGGAGCCGGCATTGCTGCGACTTTTAATACACCAATTGGCGGCATTTTATTTGCTGTCGAATTAATTTTGTCAGAAATCAGTATGCGCACAATTGCGCCTGTTATTGTTGCCTGTACAATGGCAACTTTTGTTGCTCGTATCTTAATTGGGGATATGACAGCCTTTAATATTCCATCAATAGCAACTCCTGAAATTATCAATAATGATCCTCAGTACTGGGTTTATTTATGTGTTCTGGGGGTTTTAGTCGGTGGAATTTCATTTATTTTTAGTCGCTCAATCTATCTCTTCGAAGATACATTCGAAAAGTATTTTCCTAATCCTTATAAGCGGCATTTTATAGGGATGCTATTTTTAGGATTCATTATCTGGAATTTAAAAATGAGTTTTGGCCATTTTTATGTGTCTGGAGTTGGGTATGAAACCATTCAGACCATCCTTAACAATGCGTCTTTTAACGTTTCATTTTTACTATACCTCGTCTTTTTGAAAATAATCGCAACAAGTATAACCCTTGGTTCTGGTGGCTCTGGTGGAATATTTTCGCCCAGCCTATTTATAGGCGCCGCATTTGGATGTTTTATTGGGGGAATGGTCCATGGTGTATGGCTTGACTGCCCCATTCCCACACCATTATTTGCTGTTCTTTGTATGGCTGGCATGATTGCTGGTACAACACACGCCATTATAACAGCAATTATCATGATGGTCGAAATGACCTCATCCTATAGTGCCGTCCTTGAAATTACCTGTGTTGCCTCAACTGCAGCCTGTATCAGTTTTATCATCTCAAGTGCATCGATTTATACGCTAAAACTAATTCGTCGCGGAGATAAAATCCCACTCAGTAAGGTTGCGACCAAAGACCATCCTACTTATTAGGGGTTTCCTCAGAATTCACCATAGAACTATTTCTGATAATTGGCGTTACTTTCCGACCATAGCTCCCAATTTACCCCCTCCCAGTAAGTGAACATGGTAGTGGGGGACTTCTTGCCCGCCATCAAGGCCGCAATTACTAATGATACGATAGCCAGAATCTACCAATCCTTGAGAAGCTGCAATTTCTGCAATTTTCTCATAGAAATGGGTAATTTCATCTGTACTTGCGGAATGATGAAAATCATGGAAATTTACATAAGATCCCTTGGGGATAATGAGAATATGCACAGGGGCTTTGGGACTAATATCATGAAAAGCGAGCAGTTTCTCATCTTCATAAACCTTATTACATGGAATTTCTTGGCGCAAAATTCGCGCAAATATGTTATTTAAATCATAAGACATAATGTTTTTCTCCTTTCGATACAACTTTGCAGGAGCTTAAAAATGGAATCAAGTACTTCAATGCCACAGTGGCGCGGAACAACAATAATTAGCGTTCGTAAAGGAAATCAAGTAGTCATCGCTGGTGATGGTCAGGTAACCTTAGGGAATGTGGTGATCAAATCTCAGGCTCGTAAAGTTCGCCGATTAGCGGGTGGTCATGTCATTGCCGGATTTGCAGGCGCTACAGCTGATGCTTTTACATTATTTGAGCGCCTTGAAGCAAAGCTTGAGCAATATCCGGCACAACTCACTCGGGCTTGTGTGGAACTTGCCAAAGATTGGCGTACCGATCGTTATTTGCGACGCCTTGAGGCCATGATGGCTGTGGCTGATAAAACAACCAGCCTGATTCTAACCGGAAACGGCGATGTTCTTGAGCCGGAAGACGGATTAATGGGGATTGGATCCGGAGGCTCATTTGCGCTGTCAGCAGCCCGTGCTCTCCATGATATTGATGGATTGACTGCTGAAAACATTGCCCGTAAATCCCTTGAGATTGCGGCTAACATTTGCATTTATACTAATAATAATATCGTTTTAGAGAGTATTTCCCTATGACTACCTTGACTCCTCGCGAAATCGTCAGTGAACTTGACCGGTTTATTATCGGTCAAGATGAAGCAAAACGCGCTGTTGCCATCGCTTTACGCAATCGTTGGCGTCGTATGCAATTACCAAAAGACTTAAGAGATGAAGTTCTGCCAAAAAACATTCTTATGATTGGACCTACAGGCTGCGGTAAAACAGAGATTGCTCGTCGATTAGCAAAACTGGCTAATGCACCTTTCATTAAAGTTGAGGCAACAAAATTTACAGAAATTGGCTATGTGGGACGTGATGTTGAACAAATCATTCGGGATTTGATCGAAATCTCGTTGCATATGACCCGTGAACGCTTAAAGTATGAAGTCGAAGCCAAAGCAGCAGTCCATGCTGAAGAGCGTATTCTGGATGCGTTGGTCGGCGATACAGCAGGGGCTGAAACACGAACCAAGTTCAGGTCAATGCTGAATGAAGGAAAACTCGATGACAAAGAAATCGATATTGAGGTTTTGGATACAGCAACAGCCAGTATGCCCGCTTTTGATGTGCCGGGAATGCCTGGTGCGCAAATGGGAATGATTAGTCTGGGGGATATTTTTGGTAAATCCATGGGCGAACGCATGAAGACCAAAAAAATGAAAGTCTCAGATGCAATAGAGCTTTTGATTCAAGAAGAAAGTGACAAGTTACTGGATCAGGATCGCGTGACCAAAGAAGCCATCGAGGCTGTTGAGCAAAACGGCATTGTCTTTTTAGACGAAATCGACAAAATTTGCGTTCGAACAGAACAATCTGGTGGCGATGTAAGCCGTGAAGGTGTTCAACGTGATCTGTTGCCGTTAATCGAAGGAACCAGTGTTACAACTAAACATGGTACCGTTAAAACAGATCATATTTTATTTATCACATCGGGTGCTTTCCATGTATCTAAACCATCTGATTTGTTGCCAGAACTTCAAGGTCGTTTGCCAATTCGTGTCGAACTAAGTGCCTTGACCAAGGATGATTTTGTTAGCATCTTAACAGAACCTGAAGCAAACTTGATTAAGCAAGCTCAAGCCATGATGGCGACAGAATCTTTAACCGTTAATTTTGCACAGGATGCCATTGAATCCATTGCAGGACTGGCAGCTGATGTGAACAGAGATGTCGAAAACATTGGGGCACGTCGTTTGCATACCATCATGGAAAAACTTGTCGAAGATATTAGCTTTAAAGCACCTGATATGGCCGGACAAACCATTGAAATTTCCACTCAGGATGTCCATAACAAAGTAGGACACTTAGCAAAGAATACGGATCTGTCCAAATTCATTCTGTAAGGAGAAAAATAATGTCATTAAAACCCGTCATTGGTATAACTTTAGATTCTGATGTTGGTGGAAGCTATTCGCGCTATCCATGGTATGCAATCCGGTACAACTATGTAAATGCTGTTATTGATGCTGGTGGCGTTCCATTATTACTCCCTTATGCCTATGATTTGCTCGAGGAATACGTGAATCGTATTGATGGTTTGTTGATTCCTGGGGGATTTTTCGATATCTGCCCAAGCCATTATGGTGAAGAGATTTCCCATGAGTCCGTCAAAACAAACCCGGAGAGAACAAACTTTGAGTTTGCAATGACTCGTCGCATCAAAGAACAAGGCAAACCATTGCTTGGGATTTGTGGGGGAATGCAACTGATGAATGTGATCTTTGGTGGATCCTTAATTCAACATATTCCTGCTGAAGTTGAAAATGCACTCGCGCATGAACAACCCAACCCTCGTCATGAAGCGGGCCACGATATTGATGTGGTTGAAGGAACGTTATTGCATCGTATTGCAGAATCCCAAATTCAAGTTGCTGTGAATAGTGCCCATCACCAAGCCATTCGTCAAGTAGCACCAGGCTTTATCGTGAATGCACGGGCATGCGATGGCGTTATTGAGGGAATTGAATTGTCTGACCAAGGTCAATTTGCCCTTGGACTTCAGTGGCACCCTGAATTCCACATTAGTGAAGTGGACAAATCTATTTTTAATCATTTTATACAAGCAGCCAAAAAGTGACCCAAGAAAAAGAAAGAATCGCTAAACGGATTGCCGCTGCTGGTCTGTGTTCTCGTCGAGAAGCAGAACGGTGGATTGAAGCTGGTCGCGTTAATGTCGATGGTGTTGTTATTACATCGCCGGCTCTAGATGTCGGCCCTGAAGCTAAGATTTTTGTCGATGGTAAGACATTACCTAGTGCTCAAAAACCCAGACTATGGGGTTATTATAAACCAACAGGCGTGATTACAACCCACAATGATCCACAGGGTCGTCCAACGGTCTTTGACCAAATGCCAGAGGATATGCCACGGGTCATTTCTATTGGACGCTTAGATTTGAATTCAGAAGGACTCATTCTGTTAACCACAGATAGTTCTATGTCACGACATGCTGAACTCCCTTCGACACAATGGCCTCGCCGATATCGAGTTCGTGTCTTTGGAGAGGTTAATCCTGACATCATGGCTGATCTAAAAAACGGCATCACCATTGAAGGTGTTAATTATGGCAGAATTGATGTGGATGTGGGTGAGCTAAAAGGTCGGAACACATGGTTATTTGTCACCTTATACGAAGGTAAAAATCGTGAGATTCGACGCGTTATGCAACATTTGGGCTTGCATGTGAACCGTCTTATTCGTGTTGCCTATGGTCCCTTTGGTTTAGATAAATCAAAGAAGCCAGATGACCTATGGGAAATCCCGTTTTCAGATTTTTCACGGCATTTTCCCGGTATGATCTCAAAAGGAACTTTATCTCTTGCGAAAAACACTAAAAGTCAGTCTTATGCGAATCATCGGCGGAAAAAATAAAGGCAAAAAACTGATTTTGCCAGATGAGACAATCACACGCCCAACAACAGATCGGGTGCGTGAATCTCTATTTAATATTTTGTCCCACCATCCTGATTTTGATTGGAATGGGGCATACGTTCTCGATGCTTTTGCCGGAAGCGGAGCCTTAGGTCTAGAAGCTCTTTCTCGAGGAGCAGCTCATGTTACATTTGTTGAATCGCACCCTAAAATTATCCCTATTTTAAAGCAAAATATGGAAGCGGTTTCTGGGGATAAAAATCTCTTAACGCATCCCATTGAAAAAATCTTACCAACTTCACGTCCTATGGATTTGGTGCTCTTAGACCCACCCTATAAAAAAGAGCTTGAAATTCCAATACTGACACATCTTAAGAATCAAGGTTGGATTAATAACGATACCCTTGTTTGTCTGGAGATGCACAGACAAGATGATTTGCCAGAAATTCACTGGTTCCAATGCCTAGATCATCGTCAGTACGGGCAGACAAAAATTATCTTTGGAAAATTGCAGGCATAGTTGAAATGCGTTAAGCTAAAAATACATTTCATATGGATATTAAAATGATCAAAATAGCTTTTGTTATTACAGGATTAGGGCGTGGTGGTGCAGAGCGAATGCTCATTAAACTCCTATCCTCTATTGACAGGACACAGTTTGATCCAACAGTTTTTTGCTTAAGCAATAATTTAGTCCTAAAACCTGAACTAGAGGCAATTGGTATTTCAGTCCAAAGCTACCGAATTAATTCACCGCTATATCTTGTATTTCACTTAATCAAGTTTATTAAAGATTGCCGAGAATTTTCACCGGATATCCTTCAAGGTTGGATGTATCATGGTAATATTTTGGCTTGGTTTGCCTCATTATTCACACGGGCTAAATTGGTTTTTGGGGTTAGAGTCGCCCTTTATGATTTCAACTTTGAACGTTTTAGCACTCGCGTGATTATTCGTTTGGGAACTCTATTGTCAAAGGCTGCCAATAAAATCATCTATGTGTCTCAGGTTGCCAAAGACCATCATGAAGCAATTGGATATCAATCTGCAAACTCATGTGTTCTTGCCAATGGCTTCGAGCTTAATAAATTCCAACCGAACGACGACTATCGCCGGCAGTATCGTTCATTAATGAATATCGATGACCATGATGTGCTTATTGGTTATTTTGCTAGGTTCCATAAAATGAAAGGGCATTTTGATTTAATCGAGGCTTTTAGCCAGGTTCATCGTCAATTTCCTAAAACTAAATTAGCCCTGGCAGGACTTCACGTAGACGAATCTAACCCAGAGATTCGAGCCAAGTTAAATCAATTCAAACTGAACAATCATGTTTTGCTCTTAGGTGATCTATCCAACCCAGAACGAGTTTTGCCTGCTCTTGATATTTTTGTCTCGCCGTCCCATCAAGAAGGATTTCCCAACGTTGTGGGTGAAGCCATGGCTTGTCAGATTCCTTGTGTTGTCACTGACGTTGGTGATTCAGCAATATGCGTTGGTGATACAGGCATTGTTGTTCCGGCAATGAATCCAAAACTATTAGCTCAAGGGATATGTCAAATAATTGATAATCCCGATCATGTAACCTTAAGAAACAAAGCTCGACAAAGAATTGAGACAGAATTTTCTCTTTCTGATATAGTTAAAAAGTATGAAAAAATTTACACTTCGATGATAACGGAGACTCCATGAGTTTAGCTGAAATCTATCAACAAGATTGTGAGATTCAAGGATGGCAACCTGATATCAATCATCAGTTAATCCTTCAGCAAATTCAAGATTTGTTCTATAAAAAAGCAAGCCTTTTTTCAAGCATATTTCGGCGATCTAAAACAAATACTATGTTAGGGTGTTATATCTGGGGTGATGTCGGGCGCGGCAAAACCTATCTGATGGATTTGTTCTTTAATAATTCATATATCGAGAAACGTATTCGCCTACACTTTACGGCTTTTATGCAACGCGTTCATCAAGAATTGAAAGCTCATAACGGTGATCTTATGGCAACAGCTAAAAGTTTCCGTCAACAATACGATCTAATTTGTTTAGACGAATTCCAAGTCACCGAAATTGCTGATGCGATGATCCTGGCACGTTTATTTGAATCTCTATTTGATCAGGGAATTCATTTTGTGACAACGTCAAACATTCAACCTGACAATCTATATAAGGGGGGGCTGCACTATGACCGCTTTTCTCCGTTTGTTAAGATCTTAAAAAAATACCTACAAATCATTCATCTCGATAGTCAAAATAGTGTTGATTACAGGCGACAAGATTTAGAAAAAATATCAACCTTTAACCCCCAGACCTACAGCGAACTCCATCAACAATTTCTTCGACGTCTAAAGTTAGAAGGTCATTCCGGACTTAAACTTACAGTTCATGGACGGGTTCTAATCTTTCCAGAAGCATCAAATCAAACACTGTGGGTTGATTTCAAAGATATGTGCGAAGTCCCCTATGGACCCGGAGAATATCAAGCTATCGCGAAATCAGTCAAGCATCTGTTTCTTGTCAATGTGCCCATTTTAACAGCCGATCAAAAAGATAGCGCTAAACGCTTTATGACGCTTATTGACTGTCTATATGACGAAGGTGTTATGCTCCATCTTCATGCAGCAGCAGATCCTGATCATCTGTATCAAGATACAAACAAATCTAAACTTCCTTTTGATCGAACAGCTTCACGATTAACACAAATGGTAGGTTTAGTCGAGTGACTCTCAAAAAAATTATTTATAATGCAAATCATCGTGGACTGAAAGAAATGGATGTTTTATTAGGTGGTTTTGCCAATCGCCACGCTACTGACCTATCTGACAAAGATCTATTGATTTTTGAACGTCTTTTGGAAGAGCAAGATACCGATATCTTAGATTGGTGCTTAGGAAAGAAACTAGCCCCGAATGAATATCAAGATATGATTCGTATTATAGTTCAACAGTGATTAAGAGGAGAGATCTTCTCCCATTTAATGTCGATCCATTTGCTGCCGTGATAGACGTTTAACAGCTTTTTGTAATTTTTCAAAAGCACGAACCTCAATTTGACGAACCCGTTCACGCGAGATTCCAAGTTTTTCACTGACTTCCTCAAGAGTTAGAGGATCATCAATCAGACGACGGTCACGCATAATAATCATTTCACGTTCGGTCAAACCATCCATCGCCTCATCCAATAAAGCACGACGCTTAGCTAATTCATCATTTTCAGCTAAAGTCACATCATGACGTTCGCGATCATCAGCAAGCCAATCCATCCATTCTGAAGCACTATCTCCAGCTGATTTTACCTGAGCATTGAGCGATTGATCGTTGGTTGACATACGATGATTCATCTGCATCACTTCGTCGATTTTCACGCCTAATTTCGTTGCAATCGCTTTGGCTTTTTCAGGGGATAAATCAACTTCGTCATAATCTTGGAATGCTGATTTTTCACGGCGAAGATTAAAAAACAATTTTTTCTGAGCGGACGTTGTTCCCATTTTAACAAGGGAATAGCTATGTAAGATATATTCTTGAATAGCAGCCTTAATCCACCAGATAGCATAGGTTGACAACCGAAAACCTTTGTCCGGATCAAAATGTTTCATGGCTTGCATCATACCAACATGACCTTCAGAAATCAGATCACTGACAGGTAGGCCATATCCACGATATCCATGGGCAATTTTGGAAATAAGCTTAAGATGGCTTGTGACTAACTTGTCAACAGCCTTTGTATCGCCATGTTCTTTCCATTGCTTTGCCAGTTGATACTCTTCATCAATTTCAAGCATCGGTAAATTTTTCATCCGATGCAAATAATTGTTGGTCATTTCCTGATATTCTGGACGGCTCACCATAATAAACCTCATTTAAGGACAGCTTTTATGCTGTATACTTAATAGTGTAACAGGTCAAAACGTGTTTATAAACTTGTTACAATTTTATTAACTCGTCATAAAATACCACATCTTTTATAAAATATCACGTTTTTTATTACCTGAAGATATTTTTTTATTAAATTATATTGATTTAAGAACAGCCGAACGATTATATTATATCCTCCCTGAGTAAAAGATGAGAAAATTAATTTTCAAAATTAGAATTATTTCCAAGAGTTCGTATTATTTCACTTTTACAAAGAGCTATGCTAATTTGGACCTAATATAGTGTATAACAGAGACATAATTTATGCGCAGCTTAGCCGACATTCGTTCAACATTTTTGGATTATTTTAAAGAGAACCAACACGAAGTTGTCTCATCCAGTCCCCTTGTTCCCCGTAACGACCCCACTCTTTTGTTCACCAACGCGGGAATGGTACAGTTTAAAGATGTCTTTACGGGCATGGAAAAACGCCCTTATACACGCGCAACAACATCCCAAAAATGCGTTCGCGCAGGCGGTAAGCATAATGACTTAGAAAATGTCGGCTACACAGCCCGTCACCATACATTTTTTGAAATGTTAGGAAATTTCTCATTCGGGGATTATTTCAAAGAAGAAGCAATTTATTATGCATGGAATCTTGTGACTAAGAATTTTGGATTAACACCAGAACGGTTGCTTGTCACGGTTTATCATGAGGATGAAGAGGCAGCCAATTTGTGGAAAAAGATTGCTGGCCTTCCGGATCATAAAATTATTCGCATTACCACCAATGATAACTTTTGGTCAATGGGCGATACAGGTCCCTGCGGACCGTGCACCGAAATCTTCTATGATCATGGCGAATCTATAGCAGGTGGCCCTCCGGGGAGTCCGGATCAAGATGGCGACCGTTTTACGGAATTCTGGAATCTTGTTTTTATGCAATACGAACAAAAGGCTGATGGCTCACGCATTGCCTTGCCAAAACCATCCGTTGATACTGGAATGGGGCTAGAGCGGTTTGCAACAATCATGCAAGGTGTTCACAATAACTATGACACCGACTTATTTAAAGCTCTTATTTCAGCTTCGGCAGATTTGACAGGTGCAACGATCGCAGATCACCGTCATTCCCACAACGTGGTTGCAGATCACCTCAGGGCGAGCTCATTTTTACTCGCCGATGGTGTTTTGCCGAGCAACGAAGGACGCGGTTATGTATTGCGTCGTATTATGCGCCGCGCTATGCGTCACGCTCATCTATTAGGAGCCAAAGAACCATTGATGTACCGTTTGGTTAAGTCATTGGTTGAGCAAATGGGGACGGCTTACCCTGAACTGGTTCGCGCTCAAGCCATGATCACTGAAAATTTAAAACTCGAAGAAGAACGATTCCGCCAAACACTTGAACGAGGCCTTAAACTTCTTGAAGAAGAAACAACAAAATTATCCGGTTCTCAGGCTTTATCTGGTGATGTTGCCTTTAAATTATATGACACCTATGGATTCCCGCTTGATTTGACACAGGATGTTTTACGCAGTCAAAACCGAGATGTGGATCTTATGGGTTTTAATACAGCCATGGAAGCACAAAAAGCAGCAGCTCGCGCAAGTTGGACCGGTTCAGGAGATGCAAAAAATGATCAGGTCTGGTTTGATCTACGGCAAGAACACGGTGCAACGGAATTCTTAGGTTATGAAACGGAATCCGCAGAAGGCCTATTGATCGCCATGGTTAAAGATGGCAAAACCGTGACATCAGCCAAAGCCGGTGATACGGTGGATGTCCTATTTAATCAAACCCCATTTTATGCAGAATCCGGTGGACAAGAAGGAGACAGAGGAACAATCAAATTATCGAATGGTGCTATTGCTGATGTTTTAGATACAACAAAGAGTGTTGGCACTTTACATGTTCATAAATTGAAAGTTATATCTGGAGAATTTACTTTAGAAAGCTCTGCATTGCTTAAAGTAGATGCAGATCGTCGCCAAGGACTGCGTGCACACCACTCAGCAACTCATTTATTGCATGCAGCGCTACGTCGTCATTTGGGCGACCATGTAACTCAAAAAGGATCATTGGTCTCTGAGGATCGGCTTCGTTTTGACTTTACCCACACAAAAGCATTATCAACCGAAGAACTCAAAGCAATCGAATATGATGTTAATCGTCAAGTTTTGTTGAATACAGAAATTGAAACCCATCTAATGACTTCTGATGATGCAATTGCCAGCGGTGCCATGGCTTTATTTGGTGAGAAATATGGTGATGAAGTCCGTGTTTTAAAAATGGGAGTGTCGAACGATCAATCCTATTCTATTGAACTGTGTGGCGGAACTCACGCTCACCGAACGGGTGATATTGGTTTGTTTAAAATCATGTCCGAAACCGGGGTTTCTGCTGGAGTTCGACGAATTGAAGCAGTTGCAGGTATGGCATCCCTTGATGTGTTATCAACCCTACAAAATCAAGTCGCAACAATAGCATCAACCCTGCGATGCCCAAGTCCTGAAGTTAATGAGAAAATTGATGTTTTACTTGCAGAGCGCAAATCTTTAGAAAAACAAGTGAGTGATCTGCGTCAGAAAGTTGCGTTATCAGGATCAGGCTCAACCACCTCATCAAATGAGCCAAAGCAAGTCGGATCCTATAAGTTGATAGCACGTCAATTGCAGGACGTTCCAGCCAAAGACTTAAAACCACTGGCGGATCAGCTTAAAAAAGATATTGGATCAGGCATTGTGGTTGTCACTAGTGTTGTGGAAGACAAAGTTGCCTTAGTGATTGGCGTAACCGATGATCTGACACCAACACTTAGTGCTGTTGATTTAGTCCGTTGTGGTGCTGAAGCACTAGGCGGTAAAGGGGGCGGTGGTCGTCCGGACATGGCACAGGCTGGCGGATCTGATGCCTCACTCGTGCCTGCAGCAATCTCAGCTATTGAGGCTCAGCTTCAATGATACCAAGCATTGCTACAACACATGTTTTGATTGTGAGCAACGATAGCAAATCTCTCCTAGACTTTAGGTGGGGTTTGATTCAATCGTTGCGACAACAACAAACCACCGTGTCTATTGTCTGTAATCAAGATGCTTCGTTTGATGCCCTACAACAGGCAGCCAAACAAGATCAGGTTCAACTCATCCCTTATCCAATTCGTAACAACGGATTGAATCCATTAGCAGACTTAAAATTTTTGATATGGTTAAGGCGTTTATACAAAACACACGTAATTACTCATGCGTTACTGTATCGGGTTAAGCCTGTTATTTATGGCTCACTCGCTGCATTAGGAACGTCTGTAAAACCCATCGCAACCATTACGGGTCTTGGATATGTCTATACGCAGAAAACCGCTAAAACAACGATTCTAAGGTTTATTACCAATCAATTATATCGCCTGAGTTTAGCACGATCCCACTGGATTTTCTTTCAAAACAAAGATGACCGAGAGTTCTTTCTAAACCAGAATCTAGTAAACACAGCAAAAACATCTGTCGTGGGCGGATCAGGTGTTGATCTTGATACCTTTCCTGTAACCCCGTTGCCAAAAACATTGAGTTTTCTGATGGCAGCTCGACTCTTACGAGATAAGGGTGTACTGGAATACTTAGAAGCTGCAGCAGCATTAAAAAAAAAATACCCTCATGTGATTTTTAAATTAGCCGGTGGGAAGAGTGATAACCCGGCAGCTCTTAAGGTTGAAGATATTCAAGAATTCTGCGAAAACCATAATCTTATGTATATGGGAGAAGTTAAGGATATGCCTCAAGCGTTACAAGCATCGAGTATCTTTGTCTTGCCGTCTTATCGCGAAGGTATGCCCCGAGCAGGGCTAGAAGCTTTGAGTTGTGCTCGCCCCATTGTCACGACAGATACCCAAGGCTGCCGTGATTTAATTTCAAATAATGGTTTTATGGTGCCTGTTCAGGATACAGAGACCCTCAAACAAGCTATGGAGCAGATGATTCTGTTAGATAGGCCTAAACTTGAAGAATTTGCTCAAAATAGTCGCCGATTAGCAGAGACTGTTTATGATGTTCGTTTTGTTAATCAACAAATACTGAGTAAACTGCAAATTTTCTCCTAGAGTCAAATGGAATGGCTATAAGCCTTTTGATTCAAGAATCTGGCGTAACTCACCCGTTTGATACATCTCACGGACGATATCACAACCACCAATAAATTCACCGCTAATGTACAGCTGAGGAATAGTTGGCCAATTGCTAAAATCCTTAATACCTTGACGTATTTCAGCATCAAGCAAAACATTAACAGCAGTAAATGGCTTGTCTAAAAGTTTTAAGATTTGCACAACAACAGCAGAAAATCCACATTGTGGCATTTCTGCGTCTCCCTTCATGAATAAAACAATTGGAGATGCTTTAATTGTTGTTTCAAGTTCAGCATGAATATTACGAGCCATGTTCTTTCCTATTCTTTTACTAAAGTTGTTAAAGCGAGTGCGTGTAGCTCTCCGCCCATGCGACCACCAAGTGCAGTATAAACCAACTGATGTTGCTGAACACGCGATTTTCCAGCAAATACTGATGATTTCACCGTTGCAGAATAATGATCACCATCACCGGCTAAATCTTTGATCTCGATGTCTGCATCCGGTAGAGCAGCCAAAATCAACGCGTGAATATCTTCTTGTTTCATAGCCATCGGTATTTAATCCTTTTCAATGACACCAAAATTTTCATTTAAATCAAGGGGGGCAACATCTCCCAAAATGCGAAAACGCCGAGCAACTTCTTGATAACGAGCCGCTATATCTAAAGATATTTTATCTTGAATTGAACGACCATCAATCCTTTCTCCCGATTGAAGGTCAAGAACTGCACATGTATCTAACGTAATCTCATCAATCAAAATAATTTTTGTTTGCTCAAAAAACTCACCTTGATAAAGACGCCCAAATTCAAGATCAAGTGTCAATAAACGCAAACCAACAGCAAAAAACTGCCCACTGATAAAATCATTAATTCGTCGAGATAAGACAATCATATCTTCGACTTCATCTGCTGAGGCCCAATCCATAGCATCCACATGTTCTGGTGCAATAATTGGATAATTTAACTCAAGGTCTCGCAAAGCCAGTTCAACAATCGGTTTTGGCAGAACTTCATGCTCACTCAACCCTAATCTTGCCTGTAGGGCGTCACATGCCACATTATGGACCGTTATTTTAAAGTTATAGGGATCGGCAATTTTGATTTGTTGCTCTGACATATTAAGACGACGCACAAAATGCGTTTCAATCCCAATATCATTCAACCGCGACATAAAAAGTTCTGATAGACGGTTATTTAAAGATCCTTTGCCCGGTATCGGTTCTTCTACTCCATTGAGTATATCACGAAATTGCATGGCATAAGATCCAGCTGAATCGGCCATTTCATAGAGTGTCTTACGATAACCTTCGACTGCCTGGCGACGCCGTGATCCAAACATTCCTTTGAGGTTGGATAGAAAATTGGTTGCCATACATTATTTCCTTTTTTAACTTATCTCTAAAATAGGATTAAACACCGACAATTACAAGGACAAATCATACAATAGATAAGGGCTATGTTGAACAACATAGCCCTATACCCAAGATCAGAATTGATTTATTTTTTCTCTTCTGATTTTGCCTGTTCTTTTGACTCAGATTTTAAATATTTATGAGCATTAGCCATAAAGCGTTTACAATGGCGTGCATGACTCAACGCATGATCTTTCATATCGACGTCTTTTGCTGCCTCCATTTCGAGTTTTGCATGGGCAACAAATAGATCAAACATCTTCTTATCTGACCCCGTGAGAGCCTTACCTTTTTCTTCCGATTCTTTTAAAGATGCTTCACATTTCTCTAGAACTTTATGCGCTCTTTCAGCTTTCTTCTCAGCTTTTTTTTCATCACGAGATTTTGACTCTTCTGCCTTTGGCTCATTCTTTTTCGCTGTTTCGGTCTTAGCTTCTTCTTGCTTAGCAGTGTCTGCAAAAGCTTCTTGACCTAGAAAAAGTGTAAATACAGTTAATAACAATAACTTGGACATGATAAAACTACCTCTTTTAAATTAAATCTGATATACTTGACTTTAATTGATTTTTTTAACTTATCAATATATTTCTTTAATTTATCTAAAATGCAAAATTCATCAATGAGTTATACATTAATAATCGCAGAAGACAAAGTTGGCATCCGCCTAGACAAAGCATTACAAGAAGCTTTTCCTGAATTTAGCCGATCCCGAATTCAGGATTTGATTGATCAAGGACATGTTCGGTTAGAATCAGATCGCAAAATTTCGTCTTCTAGCAAAACAATACTCAACGATGTTATTTATTTATTTGTTCCTGCCCCCCAAGATGCAGATCCGATTCCACAAGACATTCCCCTCAACATTCTTTACGAAGATACAGACTTAATTGTTTTGAATAAACCTGTTGGCATGGTTGTCCATCCCGCCAACGGTCATGCCAATGACACGCTCGTTAATGCCTTACTCGCCCATTGTGGGAATAGTTTATCAGGCATTGGTGGCGTTCGTCGCCCCGGCATTGTCCATCGCCTTGATAAAGAAACATCCGGACTGATGGTTGTTGCCAAGAATGATGCAACGCATCACGGGTTATCCTCTCAATTTACAGACAGATCCCTGTCCCGAACTTATTGGGCTTTTGTTTGGGGTGATGTTATCCCGCGCACAGGAACGATTGAAACACAGATCGGCAGACATCCATCAAATCGCCAGAAACAAGCTGTTTTAAATTCAGGTGGTCGTGATGCTATAACACACTACAAATGCCTAAAAGTATTTGGACAGTCCGATGATCCGCGTCTGCGCATCAGTTTAATTGAGTGCAAATTAGCCACAGGACGTACTCATCAAATTCGTGTCCACATGAACCATATCAACCATCCGCTAATTGGTGATCCCGTCTATGGCCACAAACCAAAAGGGGCCGATAAAATCTGGAGTGATGGTGTTACAAAATTTTCGCGCCAAGCCTTACACGCAAAAATCATCTCATTCATCCATCCAACATCAGGAGATATTGAAACATTTGAATGCGATTTGGCCGATGATTTAAAAGAGCTGGAATCCATACTTATATCCCTGGATTAACGAAGGTTATACATTTCTAACGAACCGATTCAAATACAAATAGATAACAGGGGTAATATAAAGCGTTAGAATTTGTGAAGTCAGCAATCCACCGACAACCGCAATTCCCAAGGGTTGTCGAAGTTCAGCCCCGGCCCCCAAAGCAAAAGCGATCGGCAAAACCCCAAAAAAGGCGGATAAAGTCGTCATCATAATAGGACGAAATCTGACCAAACAGGCGTCATAAATTGCTTGATCTGCCGAAACACCACTGCGTTGAGCGTGCAAGGCAAAATCAACCATCATAATGCCATTCTTTTTAACAATACCGATTAATAAAATCATCCCAATCATGGCAATCATATCCACATTCATCCCCATGATCAGGATGGCAATAATCGCCCCAATAATAGCCGACGGCAAACCGGATAAAATGGTAATGGGGTGAATAAAGTTTTCATACAACATGCCCAAAATGATGTACATAACAACAACAGATAGCAACAAGAGCCATCCCATACCAGCCATTGAATTTTGAAAAACCTGCGCTGTGCCTTGATAGGATGAAATAATCGATGCGGGTAAGAAAATCTGTTTTTCAATGGCCTTAATTTGATCGGTGACCCGACCAAGGGATCCACCCTCTTTCAGGTTAAAAGAAATCGTCACTGAGGGAAGTTGACCTTGATGGTTAATAGACAAAGCCGTCGGCCCTAGTTTTAACCGAGCAACAGAATCAAATTCAATAAGCTTACCACTAGATGTTCTCAGATATAAATCTTTAAGATTATCAATTTCACGTTGATAGGATTTATCAACCTCAAGAATAATTTCAAAATTATTACTTTGAGTATAAATGGTACCGACTTGCGCTGTTCCGTAAGCATAATATAGCTCTTTACGCATCTGATCATAGGTTATCCCTAAAGATTCAGCCTTATCTTTTATAAGTTCAACATTAATCTGAAGACTCCCCATCTGAAGGTCTGTTGACACCTCGATTACATCATCAATCTTTTTAATCTCTGCAATCATAGATTCCGACCATTTTTTTAAATCATGATAATCCAATCCTTGAAGGGTATATTGATAAAGCCCCCGTGATAAGCGTCCCCCTACTGAAATATTTTGCACGGGTTGCATATATGAATTAATCCCCGGGATCTTTGAAAGCTCTTGACGCAATTGGCGCATAGCTTCTTGTATTTTCGGGCGTTGAGATTGGGGTTTTAAACCAATGACAAGGATACCCTGATTCAAAGAACCGCGCCCCCCAATACGTGACGTTACCTTATCAACCATAGGGTTATTTTCGACAATCTGGGCTAACTTTGTCTGCAGAGCGACCATCGCATCAAACGAGATATCTTGAGAGGCTTCGGTTTGTGTCAAAATCAAACCATTATCTTCAAGGGGAAAAAAACCTTTTGGAGAATAAATCAACATCAAAACAGTGACAAACAATGAGCCGATCGTGAGCATCAGCGTTTTGAATCGATGCGCAAGGACAAACGTTAACGTGCGACCATAAAATCCTAAAACACGGTCAAAGGCTGTCTGAAACCATTGCGTTTTGTCATGAGACCACCCACCTTCCTTAAAACTCATATACTGGCACAACATCGGCGTTAATGTTAAGGATACAACCCCTGATATCAAAATCGCCATACTAATCGTAACCGCAAATTCACGAAATAACCGGCCAACAATGCCGGGCATAAATAATACCGGAATGAACACAGCAACTAATGAAAAAGTAATGGCTAAAATTGTAAAACCAATTTCCTTTGCTCCGACTAAAGCAGCTTCTTGGGCGGGTAATCCTTTTTCACGATACCGAATGATATTTTCCAGCATAACAATTGCATCATCGACAACATACCCAATAGACAAAGCCAATGCCAATAAAGAAACATTATTCAAAGAAAAACCTAAGGCTGCCATCCCACCAAAAGTAGCAATAAGGGAAAAGGGAATTGCTAAAGAAGGAATTAAGGTTGCAGAAAACTGTCTCAGGAATAAGAAAATAACCAAAATAACCAGAATGACCGCAATGTAGAGCGTTATTTGCACATCGTGGATCGAATCTTTGATTGAAACAGATCGATCGAACATAGGCGTTAGCGTCACCGAAGCTGGTATAATCTGCTCAAATTGGGGAAGCAATTTTTTAACACGATCAACAACATCAACAGTATTACTCCCTGGTTGGCGCTGAATTGCTAATGTGACAACAGATTTACCATTGGCATAGCCTGCAGTCCGATCATCTTCTGCCCCTTCAATAACATCACCCACATCAGATAAACGGGATATCCCTCCTTTAGATGACTGGGAAACGATCAAAGATTTAAAAGCATTAGCAACGTTTGGTTGACCGACAATATCGATATTAAACTGTTGATACCGCCCCATTAATGTCCCAGGCGGCGTGATCGAAGCCGCTTGTTGAATTGATTGAGCAATATCCGACATGGTTAGATTGCGACCTGCTAAAAGTTCAGGGTTAACCCGAACTCTGACAGCTCGTTTTTGTTGCCCATATATATTAACCTGAGATACACCGGGTAACATAGCAATTCGCTGTCCCATAATTGTATCAGCATATTCGGACAACTGGGTCATGGGCAAAACATCAGAGGCAACGGCGATATAAAAAACGGGTTGATCTGCAGGATTGACTTTACGAAGTTTCGGAACTGATGTCATTTCCTTTGGCAAATCCGGTTGTGCTGCAGATATGGCCGTCTGAACATCAAGAGCTGCCCCATCTATATTACGATCTAAGTTAAATTGAATCGTAATACTCGACGATCCGGTAATACTGGAGGATGTCATGTTATCGATACCTGAAATGGTTGCAAACTCTCGCTCTAAAGGCGTTGCAACTGTTGCCGCCATAGATTCAGGACTTGCCCCCGGCAAAGAAGCCGTTACTTGGATTGTTGGAAAATCAACATTTGGCAACGCATTTGTTGCAAGACGTAAGTACCCATAAATACCTAAGGTGAGAAAAGACACCATCAACAATGTGGTAAAAACAGGACGGCGTATACAAAATTCAGAAAGGTTCATTGGACAGAATCCTTAGCCACAACAACTGGACCACCCGGTCTGACGTTAAAACCACCGTCAGTAATAATTGAATCCCCTTCTTTTAAATCACTTGTGATAACGGCTTCGGTTTCGGTTGTGAATAAAACAGTCA